>CAINDZ010000724.1 GCA_903847545.1 uncultured bacterium
AAGCTCACGATCCGGCTCAGCCCCGAGGAACTCGGCCGCGTGGACGTCGAGTTCCGCGCCGCCGGCGATCGCCTGACGGTCACCCTGCGCGCCGCGACGCCGGAGGCCGAACAGGCGCTGCGCTCGGGCGCGCGCGAACTGACCGACGGCATCGTCGAGCGCTCGGCCCGCTTCCAGCACGTCGAGGTGCGCGTCGAGTCGCGCGACGGCGGGCCGGTGCGCGCCGAACGCCACGACGAGCGCCCGCAGGACCAGAAGCAGGAAGGTCGCCAGCAGGACAACCGCCGCGAGGCGCGCGAGGAGTCGCGCAGCCGCCAGGCGGCCCAGCAGGACAGCGCCCGCGAGGCGTGGGTCCGCGCCTTCACCGATCTTTCGCAACCCTCGCAGGAGGTCTGACCATGGCCATCGCCGGCATCACTGACGGGACCGGGGCCGTTCTCGGCCAGGCCACCCGCGACATCTCGCAGGTCAGCAAGCTCGACTTCATGGCGCTGCTGGTCGCCCAGATCAAGAACCAGGACCCGACCAGCCCGATGGACAACGCGCAGTTCACGAGCCAGATCACCCAGTTCTCGATGCTCGACCAGCTGGAGACGATGTCGCAGAGCATGGAGGACAACGTCGCGGTGGGCACGGCCATCAACAACACCGCGATGCTGGCCCTGGTCGGGCGGAACGTGACGGTCGAGGGCAACGACATCCACATGGCGGCCGGCAAGCCGAGCGAGACAGGCATCGCCGCCGCGGGCCCCGGCACCGCCACCGTCACCATCACCGATTCCCTGGGCCACGTCGTGCGCACGTTCAACGCGCCGATCGCCAAGGGCCTCAACACCGTGGCGTGGGACGGCAAGCTGGACGACGGCACCGTCGCCGCCGACGGCGAGTACTCGATGTCCGCCGTGATCAAGGATCGCGCGGGCGCCGACGTGACGTTCACGAGCCTCATGACCGGGTCCGTGTCCGGGCTCCGGTATAGCGATAACCAGGCCGTCGTGACGGTCAATGGCGAGGAATTCTTCGTTTCGGAGATCTACAAGGTCAGCTGACGCGGCGCCCCGTGAAGGGGCACAACGGGAACCCGGGAGGAATCATGTTCAAGTCTCTCTACTCCGGTGTGTCGGGCCTCGGTGCCAACCTGACGAACCTCGACGTCATCGGCAACAACATCGCCAACAGCAACACCGTGGGGTTCAAGTCGGGCCGCGTCACGTTCAACGAGATGCTCACGCAGACCATCAAGTCGGCCAGCCGGCCGGTCAGCGGCGGCCTTGGCGGCACCAACGCGGCCCAGATCGGCCTGGGCACGATGGTCGGCAGCATCGACACGAACTTCAACCAGGGCAACTTCCAGACGACCGGCAAGAAGACCGACATCGCCATCCAGGGCCCCGGCTTCTTCGTGCTGAGCGACGGGACCAGCCGCGTCTACACGCGCGCCGGCGTCTTCGGCCTCGACAGCGAGAACCAGCTGGTCAACCCGACCACCGGCCTGCGCGTCCAGGGCCTGATGGCCGACGCCTCGGGCAACATCATCAACGGGCCGTTGACCGACCTGTTCATCGACCCCGCGCTGGTGGTCCCGGCCCAGCCGTCGACCACGCTGCAGCTGATGGGCAACCTCGACTCGAACAGCGACGCCAAGGGCACCGTGCGCGAGAGCACGTCGTTCCTGGTCTCGGCCGAGGGCAACGACCTGCTGTCCAGCCTGACGCGCGGCGCCACCGGCTCGTACGGCCTGAACACGGGCGACGTCATCAAGATCAACGGCAGCGCCGGCGGCACGAACTTCAGCGCCGCCTCGGTCACCGTGACCGACGGCATGACCTACCAGGACATGGTGGACGCCATCAACGCCTCGCTGGCCGCCGACGGCCAGAGCGTGACGCTGGCGGTCGGCGCCGACGGCTCGCTGACGGCCACCAACGCCGGCGCCGACGTCACCGGCCTGTCGCTGTCGGTCGACAACTCGACGGTGTTCTCGTTCGCCGGCACGATCGCCAACGGCGGCACGGCCTCGTCGGCCGTGGCCCTGGCGGCCGCCGACGCGACGGACCTGATCACCGACCTGCGCAACTACTCGGGCACGCTGCTGGGCCTGGATCCCGGCGCGGGCACGCTCGACCTGACCCTGGGTGGCGACGTGGGCGGCACGCCGACGGCCGATCGCACCTTCCAGATGGACGCGACGTCGACGCTGGGCGACCTGCTGCAGGAGATCCAGTACACGCTCGGCGTGAACTCGAATCCCGTGGTCGTGAACGAGGACGGCCAGATCGTGGTCACCGGCGAGGTGGGCACGGCGTCGGCCATCGGCGACATCTCGATCGAGCAGGCCGGCGTGGTGAACACCGCGCTGACGAAGGCCTTCACGTTCACCGAGACGCAGCAGGCCACCGACAAGAAGACCTTCATGATGGCCACCACGACCTACGACTCGCTGGGCGGCGAACACACGGTGAACTTCGAGTTCGAGAAGGTCCCCGGCCAGAACGAGTGGATCTGGAACGCCACCATGGAGGGCGGCGAGACCATCGTCTCGGGCGACTCGGGCCGGATGCGCTTCAACGAGTCGGGCGCCATCAGCAGCTTCTCGTTCGCCGACGGCAGCTCGGGCCTCGAGTTCCGGCCGCAGTCCACGAACGAGGAGGGCGCCGCCAACGTGGTGCTGACCCTGGACTACGGCGACATCGGCGCGCTGAACGGCCTGACGCAGTTCGAGGGCACCGGCACGCTGAAGTCCGTGGCCGACGGCTACGGCACGGGCACGCTGGTCGACTTCAACATCGACCAGAGCGGCCTGATCACGGGCGTGTTCTCGAACGACACCTCGCAGGCGATCGCCCAGATCGCGCTGGCGACGTTCTCGAACCGCGACGGCCTGACGCGCGAGGCGAACAACACGTACCGCCGCAGCGGCAACTCGGGCGAGGCGATGGAGATCTTCGCCGGCGAGGGCAACGGCGTGTCGCTGGTGACGGGTGCGCTCGAGACCAGCAACGTCGACCTGGCGCGCGAGTTCACGAACCTGGTGGTCGCCCAGCGCGCCTTCCAGGCCAACAGCCGCGTGGTCACCACGGCCGACCAGGTCATGCAGGAGCTGGTGAACCTGGTCCGGTAGTCCGGCGGTAGGAACAAGGCGCCGCCGCGGGTCCCGCCCGGGACCCGCGGCGGGCGCGGTCCCGGGAGCAGGCATCCATGATCCGACTGACCAAGCTCGACGGCCAGGAACTGGTGGTCAACGCCGAGCTCATCGAATACATCAACGGCGGCCCCGACACCCTCGTCGCCCTCACCACCGACCGGAAAATCATGGTCCGCGAGTCGCCGGAGGACGTCATCCGGCTGGTCCTGGAATTCAAGGCGCGGGCCGCCCGTTCGGTGGCCGCGGCGCTGCAGGCGGAGCCGGCCTGAGGTCCGGCCACCGCTGGCACGATACTTTCAAGGTGCCGGGTCGACCCCGGCCGCCATGCGTGGCGGCCCGGCCCGGCGGCGCCCAAACGGCGTTCCCGGGCGGGTCCGGAAGGACCGGAGGCCCGGCAGGTGCCTGAAATCCCGGCGGGGCGGCCAATAACCGGCCTGCCGGCCGGGGGGCGACGGACGGCGGGCTGACCGTCGAGCACGGCAAGGAGCCAAGATGGCCGACAAGAAGACCGAAGCTGACCAGGAAAAGCCGGCCCCCAAGGCCAAGGCGAAGGCCAACCTGTTCGAGAACAAGGCCATCGTGCTCGGCGTGATCGTCGTGGCGCAGGCCGTGGTCGCCATCGGCCTGACCCAGTTCGTGATCGTGCCCCGCCTGCAGGGCGGCGGCGAGCCCGCCGTGGCGGCGGCCGAGGGCGGCGCCATCCCCGCGGGCAAGGTCGAGGGCAAGCACGGCGGCGAGAAGAAGGCCGAGAAGAAGGAAAAGAAGGAAAAGAAGGGCGAGAAGAAGGGCGAGGGCGGCGAGGGCGAGGGCGGCGGCACGCTGGTCGACCTGCAGGAAATCGTCGTGACCCTGGCCGGCGACTCGGCCCGCCCGCGGTACCTGCGCCTGGGCGTCAACATCGAGACCGCCGACGAGGAGACCAAGGTCCTGCTCGAGGAGAAGCGCCCCCAGCTGCGCGACGCGGTCATCATGGCGCTTTCGGACAAGACCGCGGCGATGCTCAGCACGCCCGAGGGCAAGAAGCGGCTGCGCGAGGAGATCCACGGCCGCGCCACCGAGCTGGCCCCCGAGGGCGGCGTCCTTCACGTGTTCTTCACCGACCTCGTGGTCCAGTAGCAGCCGCGGAGAGCCAAGATGGCGCGACCGGGAAACAACAGCGACGACAGCCAGGGCCTCGACGCGGCCATCGACGCCGCGCAGGACCTGGCGGGCATGGTCGACGGCGCCGGCGGGATGGACCTGGAGGAGGTCCTGCGCGCCGGGCCGGACGACCACGCCGGCGCCTCGCTGCGCCGCTACGATTTCTACCGGCCGCACAACATCTCGCGGACCTTCGAGCACAACCTGCAGGCGGTGGCCGACGGCTTCGCCAAGACGGGCTCGATCGACTTCACCAGCCTGCTGCGCATGAGCGTCCAGATCGAGTACAAGGGCCTGCGGCAGTGCACGTTCGGCGAGTACGTGCAGGACCTGCCGAACCCCACGTGCGTCTCGCTGGTCACGCTGCCGCCCCTCAAGGGCTACGCGCTGTGCCACGTGGACCTCGGCCTGGGCTTCGTCTTCATGAAGAAGCTGATGGGCGGCATCCCGGACGCCGAGGACGCCGTGCGCGAGTTCACCGAGATCGAGCGCGGCATCGTGGCCGGCATGATCGAGCGCTTCCTGGACATCTTCCGCCGCTCGGCCCAGAAGCTGGTCAAGCTGGAGCCCTCGTTCGTGTCCCTGGAGAACAACGCGAACTACCTGAGCGGCATCAGCGACGGCGAGTCGCTCATCATCATGAAGTTCCAGATCCGGATGGACACGGTCGAGGGGCCCGTCCACCTGGCGATCCCGCAGTCGGCCTTCGGGCCCGTGCGCGACATCTTCGACCCGCGCGACGCGATCGAGATGCGCACCGCCCCGGAGCTGCGCGAGGACCGGCGCAAGATCCTCGACATGGTGCGCGCCACGACCAGCGAACTGGTGGTCGTCCTCGGCGAGATCGAGACCAACCTCGAGGAAGTGATGAAGCTGGCCCCCGGCGACGTCCTGCACCTGCCGCAGTCCGTGAACGGGCCGCTGCGGGTGCGGATCGAGGGCCAGAACGCGTGGCTGGGCGAGGCGGGACGCCTCGGCCAGAAGCGCGCGGTGAAACTGATCCAGCAGCTGACCAAGGAGTAGCGCGGCATGAGCACGGAAGACACCACCCGGCGTGGGGCCATGGGGCTGGCGGACGAGGAGACCGGGGCGCTGATCGCCGACCTGGGCGAGGACCTGGTCGGGGCCGCGAACCTGGACCTGCTGCTCGACGTCAACCTGCAGATCTCGGTCGAGCTGGGCCGGGCCCGCCTGAAGTTCCGGGACGTCCTGAACCTGTCCTCGGGCTCGGTCGTGGAACTGGGTCGCCAGACCAGCGAGCCGGTGGACATCATGGTCAACGGCGCCCTGTTGGCCAGCGGCGAGGTCGTGGTCGTCGACGACCACTTCGCGGTCCGCATCACCAAGCTGCTGAACCGCGTCGAGCGCCTGAAGAGGGCCCTGTGATCGCCCCGGCGTTCCTCGCGGCCATCGACCCGTCGGCCCTCGGCTCGGGCGGCCTGGGGGCCGGCAGCTGGTGGCGCACGATCGGCGGCCTGGCGGTGGTCTTCGGGCTGCTCTTCCTGAGCCTGAAGCTGCTGGGGCGCTACGGCAGGCGCGGCGCCGCGGCGCAGGCCCGCATGGTGGCCGTCTGGCACCTCGGCCCGCGCAAGGAGATCCAGATCCTGCGGCTGGGCGACGAGGTCTCGTACGTCTACCGGCACGAGAACGCGATGGTCCTGCTCCGCCAGGAGGAGTGGGAAGCATACCGCCAGCAGCACGGCGAGACGGTGGCCGCCGGGCCGGCCGGCAGCCTGACGGTGCCCCCGGCGCTGACCCGCTGGTTCAAGTCCAGCGCCCTGCGCCCCGCCGTGACCCGGGACTGACCAGATCCTGACCGCCTGGTTGACGCCGCCCCGGCGAGCCGGGCCCGGCGGCAGCCCGCCGGCGGGGCACGAAAACGCAACCGACGATATTGCAAGACATTACAGTGTCGACAAGCCGACCGGCCGTGCCCCACCCGTGGCACGGCCGTTGCGTTACCCGCGCGGCAGGCGCCGCCATGGGGGCGGGACCCTGCCCGAAACGGGGAACCTCTTGTCAGAATTCTGCCTCTCCAGCGCCACGACCCGCCCCGGCGGCCGCGGCCGCCGCCTGGCCCTGCTGGCGCTCCTGGCCCTCGTCCTGGCCGCGGTGGCCCTGCCCGCCCTGGCCGCGTCGCCGCCGGCGCCGATCCGGCCCATCAACAGCGTGGCCCCGTCCTCGCCGGCGTCGCCCAAGCTGACGCTCGAGATCCAGGGCGCCGACGGCCCCAAGGCCATGGGCTCGGCCCTGAAGATCGTCATCCTGATGACGGTGCTGTCCCTTGCGCCCGCCATCCTGATGCTGATGACGAGCTTCACGCGCATCGTCATCGTCCTGGGCTTCCTGCGGCAGGCCATCGGCGCCAACCAGGCGCCCGCCAACCAGATCCTCATCGGCCTGGCCGTGTTCCTGACGATGGTCATCATGGCCCCGACCTTCACGCGCATCAACAACGAGGCCGTCCAGCCGCTGCTGAACGAAACGATCAGCCAGCGCGACGCCTTCGAGCGCGCGCAGGTGCCCCTGAAGGAGTTCATGCTGCGCCAGGTCCGCGAGAAGGACATCGCGCTGTTCCTGGACCTGACCAAGACGCCGGTGCCGGGCTCGCCCGAGGAACTGCCGATGCTCGTGGTCGTCCCCGCCTTCGTGATCGGCGAGCTGAAGACGGCGTTCCAGATGGGCTTCGTGCTCTTCATGCCGTTCCTGATCATCGACATGGTCGTGGCCTCGGTCCTCATGTCGATGGGCATGATGATGCTGCCGCCGGTGCTCATCAGCCTCCCGTTCAAGATCCTGCTCTTCGTCCTGGTCGACGGCTGGTTCCTGGTCGTCAAATCGCTCGTCCAGGCCTTCCAGTAGGCCCGGGAAAGGACCCCGATGACTCCCGAAAGCGTGATCGAGATCGGCCAGTACGCGATGCGCACGGTCGTGATGGTGGCGGGCCCGATGCTCCTGACCGGCATGATCGTCGGCCTGGTCATCTCCATCTTCCAGGCCGCGACCCAGATCAACGAGATGACGATGACCTTCGTGCCGAAGATCCTCGCCGTGTTCGTCGTCCTGATCATCACCCTGCCGTGGACGATCAAGCAGCTGACCGCCTTCACCGAGGCGATGTTCACGCGCGTCGCGAACATGTAGGGGCGTCGTGAACTTCGAGATCGACATCACCCTGCTGGCCGTGATCATGGCGCTGACCGTGCGCTTCGGCGTGCTGGCCGCGACCCTGCCGATGCTGGACGTGCGCGCCGTGCCGGCGCTGTGGCGCCTGGCGCTGGCCGGCACGCTGGCCGCCGCGCTGGCGCCCGCGGTCGTTCCCGCCGTGCCGCCGGGGGCCGTGACCCTGTCGTGGCAGCCGCTGGTGACCGAGGCGGCGCGCTCGCTGGTGATCGGCATGATGATGGGCTTCACCATCAACCTGGTCTTCGTCGCCGTGCGCTTCGCGGGTGACGTCGCGGGCATGCAGGTCGGCTTCTCGATCGTGAACGCCTTCGACCCCATGAGCAACAGCCAGATCTCGGTCATCTCGCAGCTGTACCACCTGATGGCAGTGCTGCTGTTCTTCGTGACGGGCGCCCACATGGTGCTGATCTCGGCGATGTTCCAGTCGTGCCTGGCGCTGCCCCCGTTCAGCACCGGCGCCATGCTGACCGGCGGCGCGTGGCACCTGCTGCGCGAGTTCAGCACGGTCTTCCAGATCGGCCTGCGCATCGCGGCCCCCATCGTCATCGTGCTGCTGCTGGTCAGCGCCGCGATGGGCGTCATCGTCAAGACGGTTCCCCAGCTGAACGTGCTGGTGGTGGGCTTCCCCGTGAAGATCGGGGTGGGGCTCGTCACGCTGGGCACGTCGCTCGTCTTCTTCCGCCAGATCGTGACCGGGATGTTCGCCGCGCTGCCGGACCAGCTGGCCCGGACGCTGACGGCGATGCAGTAGGGCCCCAGCCCGCGGACGCACCGCAGGGGAGGTGAGTGATGGCCGACAGCGGAACGGGTGAACGGACAGAAAAAGCCACAAGTAAACGGCGCCAGGAGGCGCGCGACAAGGGCACGGTAGCCAAGAGCCAGGAGGTGAGCAGCGCCGTCGTGCTCATCGCCGGCATGACCCTGCTGGTGGCCAGTTCCGGCTACATGTCCCGCAAGCTGTGCGAGAACACCGGCTACCTGCTGGGCCAGGCGCACATCCTGGCCCCGGTGAACGTCTACGCCGCCCGCGAGCTGCTGGAGGGCGCATTCTGGCCCGTGGCCATCGCCCTGGCGCCCCTGGTCATCGGCGTCATGGTCGCCTCGGTCTGGGGCAACGTGGCCCAGTTCGGCTTCCAGATCACGCCCAAGGCCATGGGACTGCAGTTCGACCGCATGAACCCGGTGTCGGGCATCCAGAAGTTCTTCAAGGCGCAGGCCGCCTTCGACGTCGTCAAGAACCTCTTCAAGATCACCCTGGTCAGCATCCTGGCGTGGAAGTCCATCGACGGCCTGATGGACACGCTGGTGGGCAGCTCGCTGCTGTCGCTGCCGGCCGTGATCGCCACCGGCAAGGCGGCGTTCATCAAGCTCATCGCCAAGCTGCTGGCCTTCTGCGTGGTCCTGGCCCTGGCCGACTGGATCTGGCAGAAGTGGCGGTACGAGGAAAACCTGAAGATGTCGAAGTACGAGATCAAGCAGGAGCACAAGGACTACGAGGGCGACCCGCAGATCAAGGCGAGGATCCGAGGCCTCCAGTTCGAGGCCATCCGCAAGCGCATGCTGCAGGCCGTGCCCACCGCCGACGTCGTGGTGACGAACCCGACCCACTTCGCGGTGGCCCTCAAGTACGAGCCGGGCTCGCCCGCGCCCAAGGTCGTGGCCAAGGGCGCTGACCACCTGGCGGGCATCATCCGTAAGCTGGCCCGCGAAAACCGGGTCCCGGTCATCGAGAACAAGCCGTTGGCACGCGCGCTGCATGCCCAGGTCGAGGTGGGGCACTACGTGCCCGAAACGCTCTTCCAGGCCGTCGCCGAGGTGCTGGCCTACGTCTACCGCCTGAAGCGGTCCTGAACCCGAGCCACAGGGATAGAGAGTGGACCAGGAACAAGTCATCAACCGGGACCTCGTCCTGGCCAACAGCAACATCCTGAGCGCCGTAGCGGTGCTTTTGGTGCTGGGCCTGATGATCGTCCCGGTGCCGCCGATCCTGCTGGACCTGATGCTGACGTTCAGCATCGCGTTCTCGGTGACGGTGCTCCTGGTCGCGCTTTACCTCAAGGAACCGCTCCAATTCAACAGTTTTCCGTCGCTGCTGCTGATCCTGACCCTGCTCCGGCTGTCGCTCAATGTCGCGTCAACCCGGCTGATTCTCAGCCGGGGCGAGGCCGGCCAGGTCATCGACGCCTTCGGCCATTTCGTGGTCGGCGGCAATTACGTCATCGGCGTCATCGTCTTCATCATCCTGGTGATCATCAACTTCATGGTCATCACCAAGGGCTCGGGCCGCATCGCGGAAGTGGCCGCCCGGTTCACCCTGGACGCCATGCCCGGCAAGCAGATGGCGATCGACGCCGACCTGAACGCCGGCATGATCACCGAGAAGCAGGCCCGCGAGCGGCGCGCCGAGGTGGCCCGCGAGGCCGAGTTCTTCGGGGCCATGGACGGCGCCAGCAAGTTCGTCAAGGGCGATGCCATGGCCGGCATCATCATCACGGTCATCAACATCGTCGGCGGCTTCGCCATCGGCATGCTGCAGATGAAGATGCCCGCGTCCGAGGCCCTGTCGCGCTTCACCGTGCTGACCGTCGGCGACGGCCTCGTCAGCCAGGTCCCGGCCCTGCTCGTCTCGACCGCGGCCGGCCTCGTGGTCACGCGCACCTCGGGCGAACTGAACCTGGGCCAGTCGATCACCGTGCAGGTCTTCCGGCAGACCAAGGCGCTGTACCTGAGCTCCGCGGCGCTGACCGTGCTGGGCCTGATTCCCGGCCTGCCCACGGTGCCCTTCCTGGTGTTCGCCGCCGGCACGGCCCTGACCGGCAAGCTGATGGGGCAGCGCGTGCGCGATTTCGACGAGCGCGTCGAGGTCGAGCGCTCGACGTCGGCGCAGGCCGACGCCCAGGCCAAGGTTGCGGACGAGCGCCCCGGTCCCCGCAGCGAGGAGCTGTTCGTGCTGGACAAGCTCGAGCTGGAGATCGGCTACGGCCTGATCACGCTGGTGGACGAGTCGCGCGGCGGCGACCTGCTGCACCGCATCGGCTCCATCCGCCGGCAGGTCGGCGCCGAGCTGGGCATCTTCATCCACCCGATCCGCGTGCGGGACAACCTGCAGCTGGGCGCCCACGAGTACGTCATCAAGCTGAAGGGCGTGGAGGTGGCGCGCGCCGAGCTGACGCCGGGCCGCCTGCTGGCCATGAGCACCCGCCCGGACTGCGGCCACATCGAGGGCGTCGCCACGACCGAGCCGGCGTTCAACCTGCCGGCCGTGTGGATCGAGCCCGACGCCAAGGCGCGCGCCGAGCGCGAGGGCTTCACCGTCGTCGAGCCCGCGGCCGTGCTGGCCACGCACCTGTCCGAGATCGTGCGCGGCCACTCGGACGAACTGCTCAGCCGCCAGGACGTCAAGGACATGTGCGAGACCGTGCGCGAGTTCGCGCCGTCGCTGGTCGAGGACCTGATCCCGGATCGCGTGCCGGTCAACACGCTGCACAACGTCC
This sequence comes from uncultured bacterium, assembly GCA_903847545.1. Lineage (GTDB taxonomy): Bacteria > Krumholzibacteriota > Krumholzibacteriia > LZORAL124-64-63 > LZORAL124-64-63 > CAINDZ01. The sequence goes on from CAINDZ010000724.1 coordinate 10,966, forward strand.
TGAAGGCGCTGCTGCACGAGCGCGTGCCGGTGCGCGACATCGTGACCATCCTCGAGACCCTGGCCAACCACAGCGGCAGCGGCCACGGACCGGACTTCCTGGTCGCCCGCGTGCGCGAGGCGCTGTCCCGCTCGATCACGGCCCTGTACAGCGAGAACGGCAACAAGCTGCACGTGGTCGCCCTGCACCCGGAGTGCGAGCAGGTGCTGGTCGGCGCCGCCCGCGACTCCGAGAGCAGCGGCGGCGTCGCCATCGCGCCGGGCTTCACCCGCGAGTTCCTGGGGCGCCTCGAGACGGTGCTCCGTTCGGCCTACGCCGGCGGCACGCCGCCCGTGCTGCTGGTGCCGACCCCGATTCGCATGTTCGTCAAGCGGCTCATCGAGCCGACGTATCCCAACCTTGCGGTGATGGGCTACACCGAGGTCGCGTCCTCGGCGTCCATCGTGTCCGCCGGAACGGTGGTGACCAGTGGCTCGAAGCTCGAACAGCAGGCCGTCGGTTGATGACGGCCCGGTCGTGATCGCGGCGCCGTCCCTGCAGACGGCCCACCGCCGCATTCGCGAGCGCTTCGGCGACGACGCCGTCATCCTCAGCACGCGCACCGTCACCCGCCGCCACGAACTGGGGCTGGGGCAGGAGCGCGGGGTCGAGGTCGTCGTGCAGCCGCCCGGGACGGCCGCGTCCCGCTACAACGCCGCGGCCGGCCGCCTCGGGCTCGAGGCGCGGGCGCCCGAGGGCATCCCCGCCGAGCTGCTGCGCGAGATCGAGCGCATCGAGTCGCTGGTCGAGCAGGTCTCCAGCGAGGTCGAGCGCCGTCGGGCCGACGATGCCGGCCCCGGGGCCGACCCCGCGACGGCGCTGCTGGTGGGCGCGGGCGCGTCGCCGGCCATCGCCCGGCGCGTGTCGGCGCGCCACTCCGCGGCTGCGGGTCGCGGCGCCGCGGACCCGGCCGGCTTGCGGGCCTGGCTGGCGACGCAGCTGCGCGCGAGCAACTGCGGCTGGGAGGGCTTCTACGGTTGCCACGCGTTCCTGGGCGACAGCGGCTGCGGCCGCACCGACCTGGTGCTGGCGGCCGCGGCCCGCCTGCAGGAGCAGGGGCGCCGCACGCTGGTGCTGGCCGTCATGCCCGCCGATCCCGGCACCACCCACCGCCTCCAGGAGGCCGCCGCCGCGGACGGGTTCGACGCCGCGGTCGTGGGCGGGGCCCACAACCTGGCCGAGGCCGAGCCGCACTTCGCGAACTACGACGCCGTACTCGTCGAGCTGCCGCGCCTGGACCATCCGGCCATGGCCGTCGGCGGCGCCCTGCACGCCTGGCTCGCGGCGAACGTCGGCTTCCACCGGCACCTCGTGGTGGCCGCGGACCGGGACCTGGCCGATGTGGGCAACGTGGGCGGGGCGGGGGGCGTGGCCGACAAGGCCGGGCTGGCCGGCCTGTCGGCGGTGACCCGCGACTGGAACTGCGACTGGGTGGCCTTCACGCGGCTGGACTGCACGCGCCGGGCCGGCAAGCTGCTCGACGTGCTCGAGTCGGTGCCGTTGGCCGTGTCCCTGCTGGCGGCCGACCCGCTGCATGGCGGGCGCCTGACGGTCGCCTCGTCGGCCGAGGTGGCGGGCCTCGTCGCGCCCGCGACCTCGCCCGGCGCCGGCCGCCTTGACCGCGAGGCGCTGTCGTGATGGCCCAGTTGATCCAGACGGTGGCCATCGGGGCCGCCAGCGCGGTCCTGGCCGTCGGCCTGTGGCAGAACTGGGGCACGCTGGCCGTGCTCAAGCGGGCCGGCATCGCCTATCTCGGGTTCTTCATCCTGGGCGCCCTGCTGCTGCTGCTGGTGCGCTCGGGTGCCCTCCATGCCAAGGACGGGGCGGGCCATGACGCGTAGCCCGTACCGGTGGCATGGAAGCTGCAAACTTGCGCGCGGACGCTTCTCCAGAAAGGTACCAGCATGACCGAGACGATGGTCCCGATCCAGCATCTTGAAGTGTGGCGCAAATATAGGCGCGAGAACTGCCAGGACTGCCGGCGGCAGCTGGTCGATCTCCATGCCCGGATCGTCAAGTATGTGGCCGGGCGCATGGCCATCGGCCTGCCCCACTACGTGGAGTTCAACGACCTGATCTCGGCCGGCCTGCTGGGCCTGCTGCAGGCCGTCGACAACTTCGACCCCGAGCGCGGCATCAAGTTCGAGACCTACGCCATCCCGCGCATCCGGGGCGCCATCCTGGACGAGTTGCGCAGCCAGGACTGGTTCCCGCGCTCGCTGCGCCGCAAGGCGAAGATGCTGGAGGAGGCCTTCGGCACGCTCGAGGTGCAGCTGGGCCGTCCCGCCACCGACGCCGAGGTCGCCAAGCGCCTCGACATCGACATCAACGAGCTGGACGGCATCATGGGCGAGGTCGCCGTGGCGACCATCGTCTCGCTGGACGCCGACACCTCGGGCGACGACAGCGAGAACTCGACCAGCCTGGGCGACTACCTGGCCGACTCGCGGACCGACGACATCGAGAAGGTCATCGCGCGCCAGGAGATGAAGGACCTGATCGGCGCCCGCATGGCCGAGCTGCCCGAGAAGGAGCAGCTGGTGCTGGTGCTGTACTACTACGAGGAGCTGACGCTGAAGGAGATCGGCGAGATCCTCGACGTGACCGAGAGCCGCGTCTGCCAGATCCACACGCGCGCGATCATGCGCCTGAAGGGCAAGATCGACCGCAACGAGGGCCGCAGCTCGATCGGCCAGATCACGAAACAGATCCGCCGCCGCCAGGAAGAGTCGGGGCGGGTGGAGTCCGACGAGCCCGTGACGACCGCCGTCACGTCCGGCCGGCGCGAGTTCGAGCCGGTGAACGTGATGGCGTGCCTGTCGCTGTTCCAGGTCGCGTCCCTGTTGACGCACCTGGCGCGCAGCGGCGACTGGCCGACCTAGCGCCCGCGACGGCGGGTGGCGCACCGGAGGCGCCCCATGGCTGGTGACGGAGTTTCCATGCCCACGACGCTTGCCCAGATGGGCGACGTTGCCAAGGTGCAGGCGAGGGCGACAAGCCATCCGCAGCCGGCCACGCCGTTCGCCGAGCGCCTGGACGAGAAGGGCCAGTTGCAGGCCCACCGCGTCCAGGAAACCGAGCAGCAGCAGGCGCAGAAGCGCATCGACCCCGACAAGGGGAACCTGGACAAGCGGCAACGCCGGCGGCAGCGCCGGCAGGAGCGGGCCGACGGCCACGTCGACGTCGAGGACGACGGCGACGGGGACGAGGCCGCCTCGCCGGAGGAAGCGTCGCCGCTGGGCCACCTGGTCGACCTGCGGGCCTGAGCCGCACAAAGGACGGAACCGATGCTGGAATCCTTGCAGAACCTCGCCAACGGCCAGGGACCCCTGTTCTGGGGGGCGGCTGCGGCCGCGGCCCTGGGCGCCTCGCTGCTGGTGGCCGCCGTGCTCATGCAGGCCCGCCGCTGGCGCTTTCGCATCGCCCTGCCCCGCCTCGGGCGCCCCGCGTTCCGCCGCCCCGGCCGCCGCAAGGCGACCGCGCCGGGCCT
>CAINDZ010000725.1 GCA_903847545.1 uncultured bacterium
GCTGGGCGCCGGCGGCATGGGCGAGGTCTATCGCGCGCGGGACACGCGGCTCGGTCGCGATGTCGCGGTGAAGGTCCTGCCGTCGCACCTGGCGGACACGCCCGAGGCCCGCGCCCGCTTCGACCGCGAGGCGCGCACCGTCTCGCAGTTGAACCACCCGCACATCTGCACGCTGCACGACATCGGCAGCCAGAACGGCATCGACTACCTGGTCATGGAACTCGTCGAGGGCGACACGCTGGCCCGCCGCCTCGAGAAGGGACCGCTGCCCGTCGCCGAGGTGCTGGCGCTGGGCCGGCAGATCGCGCAGGCGCTGGACCGCGCGCACCGCGCCGGCGTGGTGCATCGCGACCTGAAGCCGGGCAACGTCATGCTGACGAAGGGCGGCGCCAAGCTGCTCGACTTCGGGCTGGCGCGCGCGCTGGGCCTGGCGCCGACGACCGACACGATGACGCACTCGCCGACGATGACCGGCCCGCTGACCGCCGAGGGCACGATCGTCGGCACGTTCCAGTACATGTCGCCGGAACAGCTGGAAGGACGGGAAGCCGATGCGCGCAGCGACCTGTGGGCGCTGGGCTGCGTGCTGTTCGAGATGACGACCGGCAAGCGCGCGTTCGACGGCGGCAGCCAGGCGAGCCTGATCGCGGCGATCATGGAGCGGCAGCCGCCCGCGTTGTCGGCCATGCAGCCGTTGACGCCTCCGAATCTCGAGCGCGTCGTCACGCGCTGCCTGCAGAAGGATCCCGATGCGCGCTTCCAGAGCGCAGGCGACCTGGCGTTCGCGCTGGAAGTCGAGGGCTCCAACTCGGCCAGCACCGCGTCGGGACTGGCGCCGCTCCGCCCCTCGCACCCGGCCCGCCGGCGGCTGGTGCCGATCATCGCCGGCGCGGCGGTGGTCGCCGCCATCGCGCTGGGCGTCGGGATCGGCAAGAACGTCGGCGCCAAGCCCGCCTCGCGCGAGGCCGCGGCCGGCCCCGTGCGCCGGTTCGACCTGGTGCTGCCCGATTCGCTGCCGTTGACCTACATCGGCGACTCTTTCCTCGGGATCGAGACGAGGGCGCTGGACCTGTCGCCGCGCGCGGACATGCTGGTCTACATGGCCGGACGCCAGGGTCACTCCCATCTCGTCACCGTGGACCTGGCAACCGGCGCTGCCCAGGCCGTGCCCGGGACCCAGGGCGCCTTCAGCCCCTTCTTTTCACCCGACGGCAACTGGATCGGGTTCCTGTCAGGCATGGAGCTCAAGAAGATCGCGGTGCGCGGCGGCGCGCCCATCGTCCTGGCCAGCCTGGAAGAGCCCTACGGCGCCCAGTGGCCGGAGCCCGAGAAGATCGTGGTGATCGAGCGCCAGGGGCAGGCCCTGACCTGGGTGCGCGCGAGCGGCGGTCGCCTGGATTCGGTCAAGGCGACGCCGCGCGTCGGCTTCGCGCAGTTGTTGTCGGACGAGAACACGCAACTGGCCTGGACGTTCAACCGGCAGATCGCCGTGTACGAACTCAAGTCCGGCAAGACGTCGTTCCTGACGCTCCGCGGACTCGCGGCCGACGGCACGGTCGCGCCGGGGGACGTGGTCTACGGCTCGACGCCGGCGCTCCTGGCGCCCGACAAGCTGCTGTACGTCCAGTCCGGAAGCGGCGGCACGCTCGTGGGCGTGCCGGTCGACCGCGCATCGCTGCGGCCGCTGGGTGACCCGGTGCAGGTCGCCACCGACCTGCGGATCTCCGCCACGACCGTGATGTCGCAGATGACCGTCGCGGCGGGCATCCTCGTCTATGCCGAGGACCCGGGCTCGGGAACCCTGCGCTTTGTCCGCCGGCACGACAACGGGCAGGTCGAAACCCTCGCTTTCCCCGCGGGCGAATACGGCACCTTCGAGCTTTCGCCCGACGGCCGCCGGCTGGCCGTCCTCAAGCGGCCGCCCTCCGGCCAGCCGGAGCTCTGGCTGTTCGACCTGGTGCGCGGCACGCAGGAGCGCGTGCACGACGGCGTCTACGGCATCTGCAACTGGTCCGCCGACGGGCTGGGACTGTGCGTGACGGTTGGCGGCGTCGGCGGGGCCCGCAAGGCGCTTCGCCTGCGGATGGACGGATCCGGGCTCGTCGATTCGCTCGCGACCGGCCTGGCCACGGCCTACAGCGGGGTCGTCGAGTCGCCGGACGGGCGCTGGTCGCTGCGCCTGAACGCCGACGGCGCGGACATGATCGACGCCGACGGACGCACGACCGCCGTGGCCAACCTCTCGGGCCTGTCCCGCTTCTCGCCGGACAGCCGCTGGCTGGCGGGGACCTACAGCGAGGCCGGTCGCTCGGAAGTGTTCGTCGCGCCGGTCGACCAGCC
>CAINDZ010000726.1 GCA_903847545.1 uncultured bacterium
CCGCTGCCTCGTCACGAATGGTGCCTCCCGCCGATGTTGCATTTCCCGCTGTACGGGCGCGTTCTGGGCCGGTGGCTGCAATCGGGGTGCCAGCGCCTGCCGTGGCGGGCTCGCGCCAACCGATCAGAAATCATCAATGATGACAAGGGGTTATGAGGGCGCTGAAAGGCACTCCGGGGAATCGCGCGCCACGGGGAAGAATCGCCCGCCGCCGCTCGGGCATCCTGCAATGGCGAGGTGGCGCGGCGCCCGGCGACCGGTCAGTCGGCGGGGCGGGTCGCGGGCGCGGTGCCCTCGTCCGGATCGGCAGCGAGGTCGACGGCGGCGCCGCTCCAGTCGAAGCCGGGATCCGCGTCGTCGTCATCGTCGGGCATCGCCGACAGGCGACGGCGCGTGCCCGCCACGCGCGCGAGCGCGGCGATCGCCAGCACCAGGGCCAGCACCACGAAGAGCGTGGGCCAGCGTGTCAACAGGACCAGCCAGCCGAAGCGCAGGCTCATGGCCGCGGCGAAGTCGTTCTCGAAGACCTCCAGCGGCTCGCCGGTCACGTCCTCGTAGGCCTCGCGGAAGTCGCGCGTGCGGCGCGTCGCGTCCATCAACGCGGCGACGGCGCCCGGCCCCTCGCGGTCGAGCAGGCGACCCACCGCCAGCTCGCTGGTCAGGTACGCGCGCGCCGCGCGCTCGGCGCTGCCGGGGAACGAGGCGCGCAGGTTCGACAGGTCGGGCACGCGCCCTTCCATCGCCAGCGTCACGGTGTCGGTGAAGCGCCACTCGCCCGACAGGCGCATCGCCAGTCCCTCGTGCAGCCAGGCCGGCAGCGGCGTGCCCCCCGCCGCGCGCATCAGCAGCGCGTGCACCATCTCGTGCAGGAAGACCTCGCGCACGCCGCGGCCGACCGCCGGCAACCGCGCCTGGTCGATGGCCACCACGCGCCCGCCCGGCAGCGCCACCCCCACGCCCCAGTCGGGCAGCGTGCCGCCGAACATGCGCTGGAACGAGGCCGTGTCCAGCAGCAGGCAGTTGAGCGTGTCGGGCGCGCCGGCCGGCGGCGCGCCCGGGGGCTGCAGGCCGATGGCCGCGGCCAGGCGCGGCGCGTGCTCGACCCAGGCCGCGGCACAGGCGTCGGCCGCCAGGCGCGAGGGCTCGTCGGCGCAGCGGAAGGCGACGAACGGCAGGGCGGGGCGCGGGGTCGCCTCGACGGCCCGGGCCGGCGGCGGGACCGCAAGCCCCAGGCCGAGGACGGCGGCAAGTACGCACAGGAAACGGTGGCTCAACCGCGACTCCCGCCTTGGTGAGGATGCGTGTCCAGCGCGGCGCGGCCACGCCGGTGGTGGCCGCCCGCCACCGACAGTATCGTGACGCCTCTGGCGCGCGGCCACGCCGGCCGCGCCCTGATTCATCATCGCACCGCGGCGCGGGCGCGACAACGCGAAGGAAACCGCCTTGTCTCCCGATCACGGCACCGCCGAGGCGCTGGCGCGCGTGCGCGCCGACATCACGCCGCAGACGCGCATCACCGTGCTCAGCGGCGCCGGCATCTCCGCGTCCAGCGGCATCCCCACCTTTCGCGGCGCCGACGACGCGCTGTGGAGCCGCTACCGCCCCGAGGAACTGGCGACGCCCGGCGCCTTCGCCCGCGACCCCGAACTGGTGTGGCGCTGGTACGACTGGCGGCGCGGGCTCATCGCCGCGGCCG
>CAINDZ010000727.1 GCA_903847545.1 uncultured bacterium
ATCTGGCGGCTGGCGCCGGGTGCCGTCGCTGTGGCGGCCATCGGCCTGGTCGAGTCGATGTCGATGGCGCGCACCCTGGCCGCGCGCGACAGCGAGCGGCTCGACATCAACCAGGAGTTCGTCGGGCAGGGCCTGGCCAGCGTGGCCAGCGGCCTGTTCTCGGGCTTCGCGTGCACAGGCTCGTGGCTGCCCTCGGCCACCAACCGCGAGGCGGGCGGGCGCACGCCCATCGCGGCCGCCAGCAGCGGCGTCTGGCTGCTGTTGATCATGCTGGCGGCGGCGCCGCTGGCCGCGTACCTGCCGCGGTCGGCGCTGGCCGGCATCCTCCTGGTGACGGCCGTCGGCCTGATCGACCGCCGCGAGATCGTGCGCGTGGTGCGCACCAGCCGCGGCGACACGTCGATCATGGTGGCCACGTTCGTCTCGGCGCTGACGATGCCGCTGCAGTTCGCGATCCTGGCCGGCGTGCTGGTCTCGTTCGGGCGCTTCCTGCTGAAGACCTCGACGCCCGGCGTGAACGCCGTGGTGCCGGACGAGAACTTCCGCCACTTCGTGCGCGCCGAGGGCCACCCCGCCTGCCCGCAACTGGGCGTCGTCGAGATCGAGGGGCCGCTCTACTTCGGCGCCGTCAACCATGTCGAGGATGCGATCCGCGCCAACCAGGACGCGCACCCGCGGCAGAAGTACCTGCTGCTGCGGCTGCACATGGTCGACCACTGCGACGTCAGCGGCATCCACCTGCTGGAGTCGGTGGTGCGGCTGTACCGGCGGCGCGGCGGCGACCTCTTCCTGGAGGGCGTGCGCCCGGGCGTGCGGCAGATGTGCACGCTGTACGGCTTCGACGCGCTGCTCGGCGCCGAGAACATCCTGGACCAGCACAACGCCATCAGCCACCTGTTCCACAAGGTGCTGAACCCCGGCTTCTGCGTGTACGAGTGCACCGAGCGCGTGTTCGGCGAGTGCCAGGCCATCCCCAAGGATCCGCACCTGGCGCGCCTGCCCGACTTTGCGCAGCTGCCCGAGCACGTGCCGACCGAACTGTCGCCCAGCGACCTGCGCGCGCGGCTCGAGGCGCCCGGCTCGACGACGATGGTCATCGACGTGGGCGAGCCCGGCGAGTTCCGCGGCTGGCACATCGGCCAGGCGCGCAACCTGCCGCTGCGGCAACTGGCGCTGGAGGGTAAGTCGCTGCCCCTTGACCGCGAGCTGGTCTTCGTCAGCCGCATCGGCCGCCGCAGCGCGATGGCCGCCGGCATCATGCTGGACCTGGGCCACACGCAGGCGTACACGCTGCGCGGCGGCATGCTGGCGTGGGAAGCGGCGGGGTACCCGATCGCGGTGGAGTAGCGCCTAGCGCGGGTCGTCGTCCAGGGGCAGGCCGGGGAATTCCTTCTTCGCGCACGACGGGCAGATGCCGTGGCTGAAGCGCGCGTCGGTGCGCGCCGACAGGTACGACTCCAGGTGGTTCCAGAAGCCCTGGTCGTCGCGGACCTGCTTGCAGTACGAGCAGATCGGCACGATGCCGCTGAGTACCTGCACGTCGTCCAGCGCCTGCTGCAGCTCCCGGTTCCGCTGTTCCAGCTCGACGGTGCGCGCGGCGATCTGCTCGCGCAGGTGTTCCTGCACCCGCTTGCGGTGGACGATGCTCCACACCGTGTTCGCCAGCAGTTGCGACAGGTCGATGTCGTGCTGGTCGTACGGCGCCTCCTTGTTGCCCACGCCCAGGACGGCGACGATCTGCCCCTCCTCGAACACGGGCACGCCCAGGTCGCGTGTCAGGGTCACGTGTCCCGCGGGCAGTCCCTTGCGGTGCGGCTCGGCGTCGTAGTCGTTGTGGATGACCGGCGTGCGGCGATGCACGCAGTCGACCCAGATGCCGGCCTCGGCGATGGGGTAGTGCGTGGCCTCGACCGTCGTGCAGATCTTCTTGGTGCCCGTGGACCACGTGTGCAGCCGGATGGTGGCCTGGTCGGCGTTGACGAAGTGGAAGTAGCCGATGCGGCTTTCCGTCAGGCGGACCGACTCGTCGAGTCCCCGCTGGATGAGTTCGTCCAGCGAGGCGGTATCGACCATCTGCAACAGGTCGAGGGTGGTGTGCAGGACGTCGTGGGCGTGCTCGGCGGACAGGCGGCGGCTCTCGGCCTGCGCCCGGTCCTGAGCGTTCCCCGGATCCAACGGTCCCACTATCACCATCCCCCATGACGACGATCACCTGCCATCCATCATGACAGATCCGGACAAAAAAGAAAGTCCTAATTGAATTCTTTGGGCCGCGCGCGGGGGGCGGCGGGCGGCGAAAATTGTTGTGGGTTCGGCAGTTGCGGGGCGCCCGGGGGCGGGTTTGGTTCCACCGGACGGAACGCGGACCGTGATGTCCGAAATTGATCTTGTGTGATATACTGGTCAAAACCTTCGACCTCGCCCAACCCCCCGGGAGACTACGCCGTGAACTTTCGACGCCCCCTGGCGGCCGCCCTGCTGGCGGCCGCGGCCAGCGTTGCCGCCCTGGCCCCCACCGCCCGCGCCGACCTGAGCCCCATCCTGCTGGACGGGTTCTTCGACGACTGGGCCGACGTGACCCCGCTGTACACGGACGCCGCCGGCGACGGCGGCACGGTCGACTTCCGCAACGTCGCGGTGGCCAATGACCAGGACTACCTCTAC
>CAINDZ010000728.1 GCA_903847545.1 uncultured bacterium
ACCACCAGTGCCGTGATCAAACGATGCATGCCAATCCCCCCAGTTTGAGTAAAAAACAGAGCGAAATTGTATTATATCCCGAGCATATTTCAATAGGGGTGATCTGTAGCGTCGGGACGTTGCGTTCCAGCGCGGCGATGGGGTGACAGGGATGTCCCGGGCTATCCGCAGGCCGAAGGCCGAGGACTGCCCGGGACGTCCCTGTCACCCCATCGCCAACCTAGAACGCGACCACCCGTCCGGCGTTCTGCTGCTCCAGCCACGCCTGCAGCGGTGCGTAGTACTCCAGAAGGGCCGCGCTGGAGAGTTCCTCGCCGGTCGCCTCGCGCATGACCTGCGCCCAGTCGCGCGTGGCGCCCAGCCGCATCACCGACTCCAGGTAGTCGCCCACGGCCCTGTTGCCGTAGTAGTTCGCCGCGTGCACGTCCTGGTGCAGGATCTCGCGGCAGATGTAGCGGTGCAACTGGTGCAGGATGACCTCGCTCAGCGCGTAGTCGTAGTACTGCGCGGGGTCGTCGATGACGTGCGTCTTCGTCGCGGGGTCGCACCACTCCTCGCCGCGCGGCTCGGGCGGCACGATGCCCTGGTAGCGCGCCGCGTACTCCCACCACCGCGTGTTGTACAGGTTGCGCGGCAGGTCCTTCTCGTACAGGTCGTACTCCCAGTGTGTCATCGTGCCGCAGGCGAACGGCAGGAAGACCACCGGCCCGGTCAGCGCCTGGTTCAGGAGCCAGCGGATGCGGTCCGGCGCCGCGCCGGGCGCCACGATGCCGGCCTGCTCCAGGTAGGGCTCCTGCGCCGCGGCCAGTTCGATGAGCGTGCCGATGCCCTCGTGGAAGGCGCGGTTGGCGCCCTCGCGCAGGATGGGGGGCACCTCGGGCCGGCTGTACGCAAGGTAGTAGTACACATGGCCCAACTCGTGGTGCGTGGTGCCGAACCACTCGTAGTTCGGCTTGACGCTCATCAGCGCGCGCACGTCCTGGTCCAGGTCCACGTGCCAGGCCGATGCGTGCGTGTTCTTGCGCCGCGGCGCATCGGCCGGCAGCTCGTACAGGTCGCTGCGCGCCCAGAAGTCGGCCGGCAGCCGGGGGAAGCCCATCGAGACGTAGAAGCCCTCGGCCTGTTGCACGATCCAGCTGGGCTGCACCTGCCTCAGCTTCGCGTCCAGGTTGATGTCCTCGACGATGCCCGGCCAGGCCTGGCCGTAGCGGTTGTCCAGCCAATGCGCGGGCAGGCGGTCGGGCACGGGCTGGTTGTAGCGCCGGGCCAGTTCATATCGCGTCCAGCAGTGCAGTTGCTGATACAGCGGCATGATGCCCGCGACCAGGTCGTCCATCAGCGTCATCATCTCGTCGGCGCCCATGCCGTAGTTGTCGGTCTCGAGCCCGAAGTACGACGAGAATCCCATCTCGCGCGCCACGCCGTTGCGCAGCCCCTGCAGGTCGACCAGCAGGTCGCGCAGGCGCGGGCCCACGTCCTTGCTGCATTCCCAAGCGGCCTGCCGCAGCCGCAGGTCGCGGCTGCCGGCCACCATCTCATCCAGCAGGTTGGGCGTCACGGTGCGCTCGGGGCGGCCGGGCACGCGCAGGGTCCAGGTGGTCGCGTACAGGCTGTCGGTGGCCTGGGCCTCGGTCGAGATCAGGTAGCGCACGCGCTCGCCGACGGGCGCGGGGTAGTGGGCGGCCAGCCGCCAGGCGGCGTTCAACTGGCGCTCCTGCAGGGGCGAGGCGTCGCCGCGCCCGCGCATCTCGCGCAGCTTCTCGATCACCTCGGCGCTGCCCACGTAGTCTCCCAGCGCGCGGCCGGCCTCCACGCGCGCGCGGGAGTTCGCCTCGGTGATGTCCGACTCGGCCGTGAACTTCGCGCCCTCGGCCGCGGTCCACAGCTGGCGGTAGCGGGTGTTGTACTGGTCGAGGAAGGCGGCGATGTCGCCTGGGCCGGCGGGCTCGGCCTGCTGCCCGGGGACCAGGGGCGTGGCCTCGGCCGGGCCGTGCGTCTCGACGGGCCGGGCAGCGCGCGAGTCGCGTGTCAGGTACCAGGCGGACATGATGCCGGCCGCCAGCATGGCCATGCCGATTCCGGCGAGCGTGCGCGGTTGCATCCTGAGCGGTCCTTTGCCGAGGTGGGCGCCGCCGACGGGTCGGGGCGTCGGCCGGTGCGCCGGGACCCGCCGCGGCGGCGCCCGGCGCCGGACGGCCGCGGCGCTGGCCCCACTGTGCCACACGCGGCCCGGCGAGGAAAGCCCGAGGTGGGCCGAAAAAAAGGGGCCGCGCACCGGGCGCGGCCCCTCGTTCACCGTCCAGGCGAGCCCGTTCAGGCGGTCGCGCCCGTGTTCGCCAGCAGCTTGTTGTACTGGCGGGCGGTGCGCTCCTTCCACAGGCCGCGGTGCCAGGCGTCGCTGATCATCAGCGGCAGCACCAGCGTCGCCTCGGCCCACACCATCTGCTCGAACGCGGTGTCGACCTTGCCCCACGAGCAGGCCTCCTGCAGCGTCGAGCCCGACAGGGCGCCGTCGCGCTCGTCGGCCACCGTGATCTGCAGGGCATACTTGTGCATGGGCTGCTCCTCGCCCAGGATGTCGGTCGCCACGACCACGTCCTGGGTGAAGTTCTTCGGCACGCCGCCGCCCAGCATGAAGATGCCGGTCTCGCCCGCGGCCAGCTTGATGCGCGTCAGCTCGCGGAAGTCCGCCACCGAGTCGATGGTCAGGTACTTCGCGTTGTTCCACTGGTGGTGCACCAGCCCGAAGCCCGCCGAGCAGTCGCTGAACGCGGGGCAAAAGATGGGCACGTCCTTCTTGTAGGCGGCGTGCACGATCGAGTGCTCGCAGCCCAGGCCGCGCTTGTCCAGCCAGGCGCCCATGGCGTGGATGAACTCGCGCGACGACCAGGCGCGCGGCTCGAGCTGGCCGGCGATCTCGGCGATCGCCATGTCGCACTCGCGCAGCTCGTCCTCGTCGATGTACGTGTCGTAGATGCGGTCGATGCCCATCTCGCGCAGCTTCTGGTCGTCGACGGCGTGGGGGGCGCCCTTGTAGTGGCGGAAGCCCATGCCCTCGAAGAAGTCCTGGTCGACGATGTTCGCGCCGGTCGAGACGATGGCGTCGACCATGTTGTTCTCGACCATCAGGGCCAGCGCGTCCTTCAGGCCGGCGCTGCACAGCGAGCCGGCCAGCGTCAGGATGACGCTGCAGTCGCGGTCGCCCAGCATCTGGTTGAGGATGTCGGTCGCGCGCGCAAGGTTGCGGGCCTGGAAGGCCATGTCGCCGTACGCCGCGATCAGCGGCCGGGCGTCGAAGGTCTTGACGTCGACGTGCTTGAGGACGTCGGACAGGATTTCTTTCTTGTTCACCGGGACTCTCCTTTGCCGAGGGCCGTGTAGTCGAAGGACAGGACGAAGGCCATCAGCTGGTAGGTCAGCCTCGCGGCCAGGAAATCGGGGGCCCGGTTCTCCGCTCGCGGCATCAGTTCCACGATGTCGAACCCGACCACCTGCCGCTCACGGCACACGGCCCTGAGCAGCCCCTTGAGCTGACGGTAGGTCAGCCCGCCCGGCTCCGGCGTGCCCGTCGACGGCATTTCCGACGGATCGAGCACATCCAGGTCGATGGTGATGTAGACCGGCCCCTTGATGCGGTCGAGGATGCGGCGGGCCGTCGATTCCACGTCCTCGATCTCGTGCGCGAAGATGGTCCGGCCGGGCACCAGCCGGGCCTTCTCCTCGACGTCCATGCTGCGGATGCCGACCGCCACATAATCGGCGCATTCGGCCGCCCGCGCCATGACGCAGGCGTGGTTGCACTTGGAGTGCTCGTATTCGTCCCGGCTGTCGCCGTGGGCGTCGAACTGCAGCACCGTCAGGCCCGGGTACCGGGCCGCGTGGGCCTGGATCAGGCCGATCGACACCGAATGCTCGCCGCCGAGGCCCACGACCGTGCGGCCGTCCGCCAGCAGGGCCTCGGTCTCGGCCCGGACCGAGGCGACCATGGCCTCGGGCGAGTCGAACCCGACCTGCGGCGCCATCGTCACGATCCCGGCGCGCCAGGGCTCCGAGTCGGTCTCGATGTCGTACAACTCCATGTTCGCCGAGGCGTGGAGCAGGGCGTCGGGGCCCTTGTCGGCGCCCTTCTGCCAGGTCGAAGTCCCGTCGTAGGGGATGGGCAGCACGGCAAAGCGCGCCGATGCGTACTCCGGGGCTTCCGGCAAACCGCCGAAAGCCCCGGGATCTTCGTGAAGATCCCGGGTCATGGGCAAACCAACTTTCGGCGTGGAATCGCGGGATTCAGGCAGGGACTACTCGTCTTCCTTGTCCCAGTCGTCTGCGACTACTCGTCTTCCTTGTCCCAGTCGTCTTCGCCTTCGAAGTCATCGTCTTCGTCGACGTCGAAGTCGTCCTCGTCCATATCGAAATCGTCGTCGTCCTCGAAGTCGTCGTCGTCGACATCGGCGTCGTCGAAGTCGTCGTCGTCATCATCGCCACGCGCGCGCTTGGGCAGCTTCTGGCCCGGGCGGCTGAGGTCGTCGCGCTTGTGCTTCTCGCGGGTCGATTCGTCGTACTTACGCTTGTTGCGGGGCTTCGATTCGCCCTTGCCATCGCCGCGCAAGCTCTGCGTCACCAACATCGCTCGGACCTCCTAAGGCCGGGCTGGTCGGACCGGAAACCACAGCCGGGATAAAGCTCGGCGCCTGCCAAGGCACCCGCCCGGATGATGAGCCGGCAAAAGGTAGAGGCAGTGGAAAGGCGGTGTCAAGAGGGTAACGGCAGTTTTTTTACCCCCCGGAAAAGGTCCCTGTTGCACCCGCCGGGGCCGTTGTTCTATGTTCTCGCGCCAAATCCGTACCGGAAGCCAAATCCCGGCCACGGCGGCCGCAGCGTCGCCCCGGGGAAGGCTTTTCGGTCCAGTTTCGAGGGAGTCCAGGGCGGTGACGGAGGTCCACCGGGTGGCCGACAGCATCTACATCGCGGATTGCGCGTTCGGGAAGGGCGTCTTCGCCGCCCGGCCAATCCGCCGGGGCGAGACCATCCTGCGCTACCGGGGCCCGCGCATCGACCGCGACGACCCCGTCCACCACACCCCGGGTGCCGCCATGCTCCTGCAGACGGGGGTGAGCACCTACATCCTGCCCGACAGCCCGGCCGTGCTGGTCAACCACTCGTGCGTGCCCAACGCCGGGCTGGTCGACAACCGGCGGCTGGTCGCCATCAGCGACATCCTGCCCGGCGAGCAGGTTACCTTCGACTACTCGACGAGCATGGATGACGGCATCTGGACGATGGCGTGCGGGTGCGGCGAGGCCGAGTGCAGGGGCCTGGTGGAGGACTTCCGCCACCTGCCCGAGCGCCTGCGCAACCGCTACCTGGCGCTCGGCATCGTGCAGGGCTTCATCGCCCGGCAGTACCGGCAGCGCCCGGACGCCGCGGCGGGGTTCGCCGACGCCGCGATCGCCTGAGCCGGACCGGGTCCGGCTCAGCCCACGAACTCCAGCTGGTCCACCTTCGGGATGAGCCCGGCCGCATGGCCGCGCCGCAGCAGCTCGGTGATGGCCGCCCGCCCGCGGTCGCCGTAGTCCAGCGTCCAGTCGTTGACGTACATGCCGACGAACTCGTCCGCCAGCTCGACGCCCATGTCGCGGGCCCAGCCCAGCGCGTAGTCCAGCGCGGCGGCGCGGTTGTCCAGGCTGTAGCGGATCGAGGCGGTCAGGATGTCGCTGATGTCCTTCATCGCCGCGCCGTGCTTCTTGTGGATGGCGTTGCCGCCCAGCGGCAGCGGCCAGTCGCGGCGGCCGGTCGTCTCCCACCACCACTTGCCCAGGTTCAGGCACTCGACCAGCCCCGCTTCCTGGTAGGTGAGCTGGCCCTCGTGGATGATGAGCCCCGCCGGGAACTCGCCCGCGACCACCCGCTGGATGATCTCGTCGAACGGCACCACCACCGGGTTCACCTTGCCGCCGCAGATCTGGTCCACCGCCAGCTGCAGCTCGAGCCACGCCGAGGTCATCTTCCCCGGGATCGCGACCGTCAGGCCCGCCAGGTCGGCCGGGGCCAGCGGCGCCCGCGCCACGACCATCGGCCCGTAGCCGAAGCCCATGCTCGCGCCCGCCGGCAGCAGCGCGTACTTGTCCAGCACGTAGGCGTAGGCGTGGATGCTGATCGCCGTGATGTCCAGCTCGCCGCGCGTGGCGCGCTCGTTCAGCGTCTGGATGTCCTGCAGCACGTGCTTGAACCGGTACGGCCCGGTGTCGAGCTTGTCGCGGGCCAGCCCGTAGAACATGAAGGCGTCATCCGGGTCTGGGCTGTGGCCGAGCGTCAGTTCGATGATGCCGGACATGGACTCTCCTTAGCCGGCCCGGGGCCGGACGCTGGGGGATGGGACGTGCCGGGCGCTACGAGCGGCCGCGCCGCACCAGCACCAGGGCGCCGATGATAACCACCACGAGCACCGCCGCCAAGGGCAGCGGGAAGGCCCCGCCCTTCTTCGCGCCGGCGTCCGCCGCCGCGGCGTCCCCGGCAGCCGCGTCGGCGGGCCGGCTGAACAGGGGCTCGGGTGCGCCCGCGACCGTCCCGGGGGTCAGCCGCACGGCCACGCTGGCGCCGGCGGCGACGGCCGGCCCGGTGTGGCGCGCGTAGTCGGGCACCGCCTTCTCGGTGGTCGCCTGCAGGCCGGCGCCCTCGACGCCGACAGTCGGCGGGTTGGTCAGCAGGCTCCAGGCCTCGATCGCCACGTCGCTTCCGACAGGAATCTCGAGCGTGCCCTTCCAGGGGGCGGTGGCCGTCAGGTGCACCCGCGTGGAGCCCGGCGTCAGCGGCGCCTGCAGCCGCGCGCGCGTGCCCGTCACCGTCACCTCGATCGGCGTCGGCTCGGCGCCGCGCAGGTAGGTGGCCTTGACGTCGGTGGCGCCTGCCGGCAGCGGCAGCTCGAGCGTGACGCCGCCGGCGACCGTCACCTGCGGCGTGGCCAGGTTGGTGACCTCGGCCAGCAGCTCCAGCGAGGCGGTCGTCTCGCGGTGCTGCACCACCAGGTTCAGTCCTTTGATGGCCACCTTGTCCCGCGCGGCCGTCGTGCTGAACACGTCCAGGTTCACCGGGCCGGCCGTCAGGTCCGCGCCGCGCTTCTGCCACCAGTACGGCACGCCCTGGTACCAGACGGCGACGATGTACGTCCCGATGTCCTTGATGGCGATGCCCTGGGCGGTGAACGTGCCGCTGCCCGGCTTCATGTCCATCACGGTGTTCGGCGTTCCCAGCACGTAGTCCACGGTCACGCGGTCGGGCGTGCCGGGCTGTCCGGTCGTGGCGTCGCGGATCACGAACCGCAGGTCGGACGGGGTGCCCTCGACGGCCTGGGCCAGGGCCCCACCGGCCCAGCCCGCGACCAGGAGCGCGACCAGCAGCAGCGACAGCCGGGCGCCGGGGGCGATCCCGCCCGCCCGGGCGCCCCAACGGGTCTCGAAACTCATCCGCGCATCCCTTCCTGCCGGGGGCCTGCCTGCCGCCGGCGCTGTTTTGCCTGCCGTCCGGGCCGGCGGGAACGGGCGGAAAACCGCCTGTCATCTTGAGTTCCCCGCGCCCATCCGGTACATTCCGGCCCAGTATCGGTCAACTTGCCACGAGGTTCAACCCGAGGGTGACGATCATGCCCCAGCTGCATCTTCCGCGCCGTATCGCGCCCTGGCTGCTGGCCCTGTCCGTCCTGTCCGTCGCGGCTTCCGTCGCGGTCGCCGTGCCGCCGGCGCCCGCCCCGGCGCCGTCCGGGACCGCCTGGGAAACCTACAAGGCCGACAGCTACCTGCTGCAGGCCGGCGAGTCGTTCCAGTTCCGCATCTCGTTCGACCAGATCCCGGTGCGCTCGTGGCGCCTGGTCGTCGACGGGGGCCAGGAGCAGTGCGACCTGAACGTCCTGCGCCTGAAGGACGAGTCGCTGCTCTACTACAAGACGGACGAGGCGAAGCATGACGTGCTGGTGCCGTGGGGCAGGGGCGAGGAAGTCATCGTCGTCCTGACCAACGGCGCCCACGAGGCGGCCTTCACGGTGTCGCTGCAGGGACCGCCGCGCAACCAGGTGCACGCCGCGTACGCCTACCACGTGAACCGCGCCCTCGAGGACTTCGCCGCCGGCCGCCGGCTCGAGGCCGAGGACCACTGCCGCTCGGCCCTGCTGGAGGATCCCGAGGACGGCGTGGCCAAGGTGCTGCTGGCCGGCTTCCTGCGCGACGGGCAGTACCTCGACCGCGCGGCCGCCCTGGTCGAGGAGGCGCTCGGCAACGAGCTGCCCGGCGACATGCGCTCGCTGGCCCTCGACCTGCGGGCGGACCTGCGTCGCCTGCGGGCCCCGCTGCCGGCCCCCGTGCGGCAGGGGCTCGAGCAAGCCGAGCGCGAGCTGGGCGACGGCAAGGCCGACGCCGCGCTGGCCACGACGACGCG
Source organism: uncultured bacterium (assembly GCA_903847545.1). GTDB lineage: Bacteria > Krumholzibacteriota > Krumholzibacteriia > LZORAL124-64-63 > LZORAL124-64-63 > CAINDZ01. The sequence continues at coordinate 8,422 of CAINDZ010000728.1, forward strand.
CGCGCTCGAGAGCGGCCTCGACATCGACGCCGGCGCCCACGCGTCGTTGCTGACCCTCAAGGGCCGGGCCCTGTGCGACCTCGGCCGGAACTTCGAGGCCCTGGACACCTTCACGCAGGCCCTGGCCCTGTCGCGCGACAAGGGCGACGCCGCCGTGGTCTACTACTACATGGGCCGCCTGTACGTCGCGATGGAGAACCTGGCCCAGGCCGAGGGCGCCTACGGCAAGGCCCTGCAGAACGGCCTGCCCAGCGGGCTGTCGGTCAAGGCGCGCGAGGCGCTGAAGGACATCCGCGCACACCAGACGCCGGCCGGCCGCTGACCGCCGCAAGGATGGAACCGGTGAACTACCGCGCCGACTGCCTCCACTTCCGCGGCGACGTGCCTTGCGCGCCGCACAAGCAGACCGGCGTGCATTGCGACGGCTGCCCCGAGTTCCGCGCGCGCGCCGGCCGCATCCTGCTGGTCAAGCTGGGCGCCGCCGGCGACGTCATCCGCACCACGCCGCTGCTGGCGCCGCTGCGTCGCGACCATCCCGACCACGTCGTCACGTGGGTGACCGACTTCCCGGCGCTCGTGCCGAAGGGCGCCTGCGACGTGCGCGCGCTGGACACGGCCACGACGCTGTGGCTGCGCCACGCGCGATTCGACCTGGCCATCAACCTGGACAAGGACCGGCAGGCCTGCGCGCTGATGCGCGAGGTGTCGGCCGCGCGCAAGGTGGGGTTCACCCTCGGCGATGACGGACTGTGCCGGCCGCTGGAAGAGGGCGTCGACGCGGGGATGGCCCAGGCGGTGCGCGCCAAGTTCCTGACGGGCCTCTTCGACGACGTCAACCGCGCCTGCACGCAGAGCTACCTGCAGGAGATCTTCGCGATCTGCGGCTACACGTTCGCCGGCGAGCCCTACGTGCTCGACAGGCCCGAGCCCGCGCCGGCGTTCGACCTGCCCGCCGGCCGGCTGATGGGGCTGAACACCGGCTGCGGCGGCCGCTGGACCAGCCGGCTGTGGCCCGAGGCGCACTGGCTCGAGCTGGCGCGGGGGCTGCGCGCCGCGGGCCTGGGCGTCGTGCTGCTGGGCGGGCCCGACGAGCACGAGAAGAACTTGCGCCTGGCCGCGGCCTCGGGCGCCTGCTACCCGGGGCACTTCGACCTGCGCACGTTCATCGGCTTGGTCGACCGCTGCGACGTGGTCGTCTCGGCCGTCACCATGGCCATGCACATCGCGCTGGGCCTGGGCAAGCGCCTGGTGCTCATCAACAACATCTTCAACCCGCGCGAGTTCGAGCTGTACGGCCGCGGCGTCATCGTGCAGCCGCCGCAGGCGTGCTCGTGCTACTTCCAGCCGCGCTGCACGGCACCCTCGTTCTGCCTCGAGAAGCTCGACGCGGCGACGGTGCAGCAGGCCGCCGTCGACCTGCTGGGGCGCCCGTGAAGCTGGCCTTTCTCGGCCCGGCGCCGCCGCTGCGCGGGGGCATCGTCACCTACTACGGGCTGCTGGCCAGGGCGCTGGCCGCACGCGGGCACGAGGTCTTCTGGGCCTCGTTCCGCCGCCAGTATCCCGGCTTCATGTTCCCCGGCTCCACGCAGGAGGGCGAGACGGCCGCCTGGCTCGACCACCCGAACCTGCCGCGCTTCGTGCCGTGGTCGCCGCTCAGCTGGTGGCGCACGTACCGCGACATCCGTCGCGAGGCCCCGCGCGCCGTCGTCATCAAGTACTGGATCCCGTTCTTCGCGCCCGGCTTCTGGGCCGTGACCTGGCTGCTGCGGCGCCGCACGCAGGTGCGCGTGGTGTACCTGCTGGACAACGTGATCCCGCACGAGAAGTACCCGCTGGGCCTGTTCCTGACGCGGCAGGCGCTGCGGCAGGGCCACGGCTTCATCGCGCAGAGCGCGCAGGTCCGGCGCGACCTCGAGGCCGTGTTGCCGGGGGTGGACGGCCGCCACGTGGTGGAGGCGCCGCACCCGGTGTACGATTTCGGCGCGCCCGGGCGGCCACGGCCCACGCGCGAGGAGGCGCGGGCGCGGCTCGACCTGCCGCCGGCGGCGCGCCTGGTGCTCTTCTTCGGCTTCATCAAGCCGTACAAGGGCGTGCTGCACCTGGTCGACGCGGCGCCGCTGCTGAAGGAACGCTACGGTGACGGAGTGCGCGTGCTCATCGTCGGCGACGTCTACGGCGACAGGCAGCCGTACCTCGACCGCATCGCGGCCTCGGGCGCGGACGACATCATCCGCCTGGTCGACGGCTTCGTGCCGGACGAGCTGGTCGAAAGCTACTTCGTGGCGGCCGACCTGGTCGTGCTGCCCTACGTGTCGGCCACGCAGAGCGGCATCGTGCAGATCGCCTACAACTACGACCGGCCGGTCGTGACGACCGACGTCGGCGGGCTGCCGGAGGTGGTGCAGGAGGGGCGCACCGGGTTCCTGGTGCCGCACGGCGATCCGGCCGCGCTGGCGGCGGCCATCGCGCGCTTCTTCGACGAGGACAAGGCCGCCGAGTTCGCCGCCGCCGTCGCCGCCGAGAAGCGCAAGTACTCGTGGGAACGCATGGCCGAGGCCGTCGAGGAACTGGCGACCAGGTAGGGGGCCGCCGGGCCCGCCGACGACAACGAACGGGGAGCGGATCGTGGCCATCGTGATGACAGGACTGGACCGGCTGCGCGCGGCCGGCTGGCGCGCCCTCTACGGGCAGCGGGTGGGCCTGGTCGTGCACCCGGCGTCGGTCGACCTGAACCTGCGGCACGCGCGCGACCTGATGGCGCAGTCGCAGGGCGCGGTCAGGCTGGGCGCGCTGTTCGGGCCGCAGCACGGCATCCTCGGCCAGACGCAGGACAACATGATCGAGTGGGAGGGGTTCACCGACCCCGAGCTCGGCATCCCTGTCTACTCGCTCTACGGCGAGCACCGCAAGCCCACCGCCGCGATGCTCGACGGCATCGACACGCTGGTCATCGACCTGCAGGACGTCGGCGCCCGCTACTACACCTTCATCTGGACGATGCTGCTGTGCCTGGAGGCGTGCGCCGAGGCGCGCAAGCGCGTCGTGGTGCTCGACCGCCCGAACCCGCTGGGCGGCCTGGGCGTCGAGGGCAACGTGCTCGATCCCGGCTACCGATCGTTCGTCGGCCTGGC
>CAINDZ010000729.1 GCA_903847545.1 uncultured bacterium
ATCGCCTGGCGGATGTGCTTCCGCGGCGAGGTGCCGTACAGCTGCTTCCCGCCGGGCTGGCCGCTGCTGTCGGCGATCCCGCTGCGGTTCATGGGCGCCGGCGACCCGCTGGCGATGCTGCGCGCCGCGCACATCGCCAACGTCGCGCTGGGCACGGTGTCGGTGGCGCTGGCCTGGCTGCTGCTGCGGCCGCGGCTGGGCTTCGCCCTGGCGCTGGCCGGAACCGCGCTGGTGGCGCTCCTGCCGCAGGCCATCGTGCTGGCCAAGAGCGACCTTTCCGACATCGCCTACGGCTGCGGCCTGCTGGGCGGCTGGCTGCTGCTGGAGCGGCGGCGCCCATTGGCGGCCGGGCTGGCGCTGGGCTTCACGTACCTGGTGCGGCCCGAGTCGGCGCTGGCGAGCCTGGGCCTGGTGGCGTGGCGGTGGCGCGCCGACCGGCGCGTGCCCTGGCGGCTGGCGATCGGCCACGCGGTGTTCGTGCTGCCTTACCTGGTCTTCCTGAAGGTGGCCGGCGGGTCGTGGGACGTCAGCAGCAAGACGGTGGCGCTGTCGCAGAGCCTGGACGCCTATCCGGGCCTGGGCTACCTGGGGCTGGTGGGCGGCAACCTGAAGCTGCTGGCGCCGCTGCTCACCGGCCAGCTGGGCGTGCCGCTGGCGCTGCTGTGCGTGTACGGCGTGGCGCGCCACCGCGGCGCCTGGGCCTGGCTGCTGGCGCCGCTGCTGACGGTGCCGCTGGTGACCAACCCGATGGTGGTGCGCTTCTGGCTGCCGTACCTGCCGGTGCTGCTTCTGGGCGCGGGACTTGGCGCGCGCTCGCTGCTGCAGGCGGTGACGGCGCGCCGGCCCGACGGCGGGCGGGCGGCGACGCGGGCGCTGGCGCTGGTCCTGGCCGCGGGCCTGGCAGTGGCGGCGCGCGACGACGTGGCGATGGTGCATCGCAACACCGAGGCGTACTATGGCCTGAAGGATGCCGGCCTGTGGCTGCGCGGCCAGGTGCCGCCCGGGACGAAGGTGGCCGACTACAAGCCCTACACGCCCTACTGGGCCGGCTGCACGTTCGTGAAGTACCCGGAGCTGGCCACCGCCCGCGAGTACACGACCTGGGCCCGCAACAGCGGCGTCGAGTACCTCGTAGTGAACGTCAAGACGGTGCAGCAGTACCTGCCCGGCCTCGACGCGCTGCTGGTCACGCCGCTGGCGCCGGACCTGGCCGAGCGGCTGGAACTGGTACACACGTGCCTGTACGAGCGCGTCGGCGACAACACCGTCATCTACCGGGTCAAGCGCTGACGCGCGCCCTGCGCAAGGAGATGGAGCCATGACCGATCACACGCCGAGAGACGCCGCCAACCCGGTGACCCCCGAGGACATCCTCGAGGACCTGCGCGCGGTCGTGCGCGACGCCGAGGCGCTGCTGCGCGCCACCGAGGGCCAGGCCGGCGAGAAGATCAACGAGGTGCGCGACCGCGTGCGCCACACGCTGGACGACGCGCGCGAGCGCATCAGGGAAGCGGGTGCCGAGGCCGACGAACGCACGCGCGCCGCGGCCCGCAAGGCCGACGACTACGTGCACGAGAACCCCTGGCTGGTGATCGGCGTGGCCGCCGGCCTGGCCTACCTGCTGGGTCGCGCCGGACGGAGGCGGTAGGCCGTGGACGACCACCTGGACCATGACCGCGACGTCCGCGACGAAGAGGCCTCGCGCGGGCTGTTCGCCTCGCTCCGCGCGCTGGTCGACCGCGTGCTGGCGCTGCTGCAGACGCGCGGCGAGCTGCTGTCGACCGAGCTGGAAGAGGAAGTCACGCGCCTGGTCGGCGTGCTGGTGTGGTCGTTCGCCGGCGTGTTCGCGGCGATCGTCGGCCTGTGCTTCGTGGGCGTGACGATCCTGCTGGCCGCCCCCGCGGCCTGGCGCGTGCCGGTGGCCGTGGTGTTCGCCGTGGCCTTCCTGGGCATTGCGGTTGCCGGATGGCTGGCCATCCGCCGCATCGCGCGCGCCAAGCCTCGCCCGTTCGACGCCAGCCTGGGCGAGGTCGAGAAGGACCTGCAGAAGCTGCGGAGCAAGCGGTGAGCGGGCACGCACAGGAACTGGCCGCCCGCTGCGCCGACCTGGTCGCCCGCTCGGGCGCGCAACGCGACGCCGTCGGCACCACGTTCAGCGACATCGAGCGCCGCCTGGTGCTGGTCGAGCTGGGCTACGAGGCCGTGCGCCGCGTGCATCGCCATCGCGCGCTGCTGGGCGCGTTCACCATCTGGTCGGCGGTGGCGCCGGCGGCCGCGCGCCTGTGGG
>CAINDZ010000730.1 GCA_903847545.1 uncultured bacterium
GGCCCCCCGCCCCTGGGCGCGCTGGCGCCCGCCTCGCGCGACGACGGCCCGCTGGGCCTGGCCCCCGGCGCGCGGTGGGACACCAAGCGCTGGCCCGTCGGGCACTGGGTGCAACTGGTCGACGACCTGGTTGCCGCGGGCGAGACGGGACTGCGCATCTTCCTGGGCCCGGACGAGCGCGCCTGGTTCGCCGGCAGCGCACTGGCGACGGCCGCCGCCCGCGCGGGCGCCGTCGTCGTCGAGGGCCGCAGCCTGGTCGACGTCGCCGGCGAGTTGGCGCGGTGCCGCGCCGTGGCCACGAACGACAGCGGCCTGCTGCACCTGGCCGAGGCCGTCGGCACCCCGGTACTCGCCTTCTTCGGGCCCACGGTGCGCGCGTTCGGCTACTTTCCCCGCCTGCCCGCCAGCCGCGCGCTGGAGGTGCCCCTGGAGTGCCGGCCCTGCTCGCGCAACGGCAAGCGGGCCTGCCATCGCGGCGACCTCGCCTGCCTGGCGGGCATCGACGCGCACGGCGCCGCCGCGGCGCTGCTGGCGATGGGACGCACGCCATGAGCCCGCGCGACCCCGCCCGCGCGCCGGGCCTGTCGCTGGGCGCCTACCGGCTGCTGAGCCCCGGCCTGGCCGCCCTGGCGCCGCTGGCCGCGCCCTTCCTGCCGAAGCTGCGCGAGGGCCTGCGCGGACGCTGCGGGCTGTCGCAGCGGCTGGCCGCCGCCGCGCCGGCCGTGCAGGGCTGTGTCTGGTTCCACGTGACGTCGGTGGGCGAGTACGAGCAGGCGCGCCCCCTCATCGCGGCCCTGCGCGAGCGCCCCGACTGCCCGCCGCTGGTGGTCACCCACTACTCGCCGTCGGGCTTCCACTTCGCCGCGCGCCGCCCCTGCGCCGACCTGCACGAGTACCTGCCCCTGGACACGCCGGGCGCGATGGATCGCCTGGTCGCCCTGTGGCGGCCGCGGCTGCTGGTCTTCGTCAAGTTCGATTGCTGGCCCAACCAGGTGCTGGCCGCCGCGCGCGCCGGCGTGCCGGTGGTGATGATGGCGGGCTCACTGCGCCCGGACAGCGCGCGGCTGCACCCGCTGGCCCGCGCCCTGTACCGGGACGTGTTCGACCGATTCGCGCACGTCGGCGTGTGCACCGAGGAGGACCGGCGGCGCTTCACGGACCGCCTCAAGGTCCGCTGCCCGGTGACCGTCACCGGCGACACGCGCGCCGAGCAGGTCATCCTGCGCTGGGAATCGGCGCAGGGCGGCGCCACCGCCGCGGCGCTGCAGGCGCTGGGCGGCCGGCTGCTGGTGCTGGGCAGCACGTGGCCGCCCGACGAGAAGCTGTGGCTGCCGGTGTTGCCGCGCCTGCGCGAGGCGCTGCCCGACGTGCGCGTCGTGCTGGTGCCTCACGAGCCGACGGCGCCCCGCCTGGCCCAGCTGGAGGCGGCGCTGGCGGCGCGCGGCCTGGCCACGGAACGCCTCTCCGCCGTGGTCGCGGTCGGCGGCGCGGCGGCCCCCGACGCATCAGAGGCCGGCGCCGTGCCCGACGTCGTCCTCGTCGATTCCATCGGCCAACTGGCGGAAATCTACCGGGCGGGTCATCTTGCCTACGTCGGCGGCAGCTTCACCACCGGCGTGCACAACACGATGGAACCCGCGGTGGCCGGGCTGCCCGTGCTGTTCGGCCCGGTCATCGACAACGCCGAGGAAGCCGGCGAACTGGTGCGCCGCGGCGCCGGGCAGGTGGTCCGCGAGCCGGGACAGGCCCAGGACGCGGCCCTGCGGCTGCTGGGCGACGACGAGGCGCTCCGCACCGCGTCCGCCGCCGCGCGCGAGGTCGTGCTGGCGCAACGCGGCGCCACGGCCCGCAGCCTGGCCGTGCTCGAGCCGCTGCTGGCCGCGCGCGCGACGACGCGCTGATCGCAAGCACACCCACGCCCGAAGGAACGACGATGCGTCCAGCCCAGGCAGACAACTGGCAGGGAGCGGCCCTCGACGCCGGCGCCGGCGCCGGCCCGCGTTGGCGCCTGCCCTACGCCGCGCGGCCCCGCTACCTGCAGCTCGAGACCGTGACCAAGTGCAACGCCAAGTGCCCGTTCTGCCCGCAGAACGAGATCGTGCGCGACCCGGCGCGCATGCCCGACGCCATGTGGAAGAAGATCGTCGACGACACGCGCGGCTGGGGCGTCACCTACCGCCCGTTCCTGACCAACGAGCCGTTCGTCGACAAGCGCCAGCCCGAAATCGTGCGCTACATCAAGCAGAACGACCCCACGGCCCGCGTCGAGTTCAACACCAACGCCGAGCTGCTGACCGAGGAGCTCGGCCGCGAACTGCTCGACGCCGGCGTCGACATCATGCGCTTTTCCATCGACGGCTTCAGCGCCGCCACCTACGAGCCCTCGCGCGTGGGCATCCCCTACGCCAAGGTGCTCGAGCGCACCACGCGCTTCCTGGAGATCTGGGACCAGGAGGGCTGGCGCGACAAGGTGTTCACCGAGGTGCGGATGATCGAGGTGCCGGAGAACCGCCACGAGATCGCCGACTACCGCGCCTACTGGGCGCCGCGCTGCACCGAGGTGCTGGTCACGCAGCTGTACCAGTGGCCGTGGACCGGGCAGAAGCCCGAGGATGTCGTGAAGAAGCCGTGCCTGAAGGTCCTGGACGAGATGTTCTTCTACACCGACGGCAACGCCACGCTGTGCTGCTGGGACGTGCACGAGAAGGCCGTCATCGGCAACGTGCTGGAGCAGTCGGTGCAGGAGATCTGGCAGGGTCACGCCGCGCGCTGCCTGCGGGCGCTGCTGGACGACGGCCGGCGCGACCTCATCCACCTCTGCAGCCGCTGCAACGCCTACAAGGACTACGATTTCGGCCGCTTCGCGACGGGCGGGGCCGGCGCCTGAGTCAGCGCCGGTACGCGATGGGGTCGGCCAGCCCGGCGCGCTCGAACCCGCGCAGGCGCAGGCGGCAGCTCTCGCATTTGCCGCACGCCTCGTCCTCGCCCGTGTAGCACGACCATGTCAGGTGCAGCGGCGCGCCCAGTTCGACGCCGCGGCGCACGATGGCGCCCTTGTCCAGGCGGATCAGCGGCGTGACGATGCGCAGGTCGGTGTCCGGCTTCGTGCCGGCGTTGGCCGCCGCCTCGAAGCGGTCGTAGAACTCGCGCCGGCAGTCGGGGTACCCGCTGCCGTCCTCCTCCACCGCGCCGATGTACAGCGCCGTGGCGCCGATGACCTCGGCCCACGACACGCCCACCGCCAGGATGTGCGCGTTGCGGAACGGCACGTACGTCGAGGGCACGCCCTGCCCGGCCTCGGGCAGGCCGGTCTCGACCGGCTGCGAGGCGTCCACCAGCGACGAGCCGCCGATCACCTTCAGGTACGAGATGTCGGCCACCAGCCGCCGCGCCACGCCGTAGTGGTCGCACAGCTCGTGGAAGGCGCGCAGCTCGCGCGCCTCGGTGCGCTGGCCGTAGTTGATGTGCAGGGCCGCCAGGTCGAACTCCCGCGCCGCCTCGGCCAGGCACACGCAGGAATCCATGCCGCCGCTGACCAGCACGATCGCCAGGGGCCGCGCCTGGGCCTGTCCCCCCGTCGCCGCCATCAGACCCCCCGCTCCACGCCCGGCCAGACCACCTTGTGCAACTGCAGCTGGAAGCGCACGTCGAGGCCGTCCTCCAGGATCCAGCCGGCCAGCTCGGCCGGCGCCAGCCCGTCCTGCACGGGCGAAAAGCTCACGGCCACGCCCGCCGGCAGGCGGCCCGGCGCGCGCACCAGGTCGCGCGCCCACTCGTAGTCGCGGCGGTCGGCCAGCACGGCCTTCAGCTCGTCGCCGGCGCCCAGGCCGCCGATGCCCGCCCAGTCGATGACGTCGCCCGCCAGCCCGCTGCCGGGCGCCTTCAGGTCGACGATGCGGTGCACACCCCGCGGCACGTCGCGCAGCGGCACCAGCGAGCGCGGTCCCGTCGTGCCGCTGGTCTCCAGCAACACGGTGCGTCCGTCGGCCAGCAGCGCGCGCATCAGGTCCACCACGGCCGGCTGCAGCAGCGGCTCGCCGCCGGTCACCAGCACGGTGGCCAGGCCGTGCGCGGCCACCTCGGCCGTCACCTCGGCCACGCCCATCTGCCGGCCGCCGTTGAAGGCGTGCGCCGAGTCGCACCACGTGCACCGCACGTGGCAGCCGCTCAGGCGCACGAGCACGCACGGCACGCCGCTGAACCGCGATTCGCCGCAGATGGCCCGGTAGATCTCGGAGACCAGGAGCATGTCGTCGTTCACCGTGGAAGCCGCGGGGCGCCCGGCGCACGGCCAGGCGCCCCCGTCGGCGGGTTGGTCAGTGGTCCCAGCGCGGGAACACCGGCGCGATGTCGACCGGGATGTGCCCCAGCCTCGCCAGCGCGGCGTCGAGTTCGGGCGTGGTCACGCCGTACTTCGCGATGAAC
>CAINDZ010000731.1 GCA_903847545.1 uncultured bacterium
CATGGGCGTCGTCACGGTCAATCCCGCCACCGGCGAGAGGCTCGCCGAGTATCCGCACCAGGACCCCGCGCAGGTCGGCGCCGTGCTGGCCCGCTCGGTGGCCTGCGGCCGCGAGTGGTCGCGGCGCACCGTCGCCGAGCGTACCGTCCTGCTGCCCGCGCTGGCTGCCCGCCTGCGCGCCCGCGCGCCGGAACTGGCCCGCCTGATGAGCCTGGAGATGGGCAAGACCATCACCGAGGCGAAGGGCGAGGTCGAGAAGTGCGCCTGGCTGTGCGAGGTGTATGCGGCGCGCAGCGAGGAGTGGCTGGCCGACACGCCGATGGAGGCCGACGGCCTGCGCCACCGCGTGGCCTACCAGCCGCTGGGCGTCATCCTGTCGATCATGCCGTGGAACTACCCGCTGTGGCAGGCCATGCGCTTCGGCGTGCCGACGCTGACGGCGGGCAACACCAGCATCCTCAAGCACGCCTCCAACGTCACCGGCTGCGGGCTGGCCATCGCCGAGCTGTTCGCCGAGGCGGGCTATCCCGAGGGCGCCTTCCAGACGATCGTCGCCGACCACGCCACCGTGTCGGGCCTGATCGCGCACGACGACGTGCGCGGCCTGTCGCTGACCGGCTCGGTCGAGGCGGGGCGGCGCGTGGCCGAACTGGCCGGGCGGCACCTGAAGAAGGTCGTGCTCGAGCTGGGCGGCAGCGACCCGTTCATCGTCCTGGCCGACGCCGACCTTGACGCCGCGGTGCGCGGCGCCGTCACCGGGCGCATGCTCTGCACGGGGCAGAGCTGCATCGCAGCCAAGCGCTTCATCGTCGCGCGCGAGGTCGTGGCCGACTTCACCGCACGCTTCGCGGCGGCCATGGCGGCGTTGCCGGTGGGCGACCCGCTGGACGAGGGCACGCGCGTCGGCGCCATCGTCAACGAGCAGGAGATGCAGGTGCTGGCGGACCAGGTGGCCGACGCCGTGCAGCACGGCGCGCGGCTGCTGACCGGCGGCCGGCGGCTGGACTGCCCCGGGTGCTTCTTCCCGCCGACGGTGCTGGCCGACGTGACGCAGGGCATGGCCGTCTGGCGCGACGAGGTCTTCGGGCCCATCGCGCCGGTGATGGCGGTCGCCGACGACGACCAGGCCGTGCGGCTGGCCAACGACTCGGTCTTCGGGCTGGGCGGTTGCGTGTGGACGCGCGACCTCGAGCGCGGCGAACGCCTGGCGCGGCGTCTGGAATCAGGCACGGTCTTCGTCAACTCGATCACGAAGAGCGACCCGCGGATGCCGTTCGGCGGCGTCAAGCAGAGCGGGCTGGGACGGGAGCTGTCCTGGCACGGGCTGCGCGAGTTCACGAACGTGCAGGGCGTGAACGTCTACCCGGCGTAGGGGCGGCGGCCCGGCGCGAGGCCGGGCCCGGCGGCGTCAGATCTGCTCGACGCGCAGCACCTCGGGGATGCGCGCCTTCATGCGGGCCTCGACGCCCTGCTTGAGCGTGACCATGCTCATGGGGCACGAGCCGCAGGCCCCGCGCATGCGCACGATGACTACGCCCTCGTGGAAGTCGATGAACTCGATGTCGCCGCCGTCGGCCTGCAGCGTGGGGCGGATCTCGTCGAGCACCGCCAGGATCTGTTCCTTCATGGCGTCCTAACCTCGGGGCTGCGGGAGCAAATGCGGGTGCGGGCGCGACACCGGCAGGGCGCCGGCCGCCCCGCACCCCAATGCTAGCCCGCGGGTGCGGCACAGGTCAACCGGCGCGTTGGGCCCTTGTCGCGGCGCCGCCCGTGGCCTACGATGGCGCCCGCCCGGCCGCTCGGCCGGCCATCCCCAACCCGCCCGGAGCCCAAGTGGACATGCACCCGGACAACCGACCCTGCGCCGCCCCGGACGAGGAACTGGCGATCCTGCGCCGGATCGCGCTCGACGCCGGCAGCGTGCTGCTGGCCAGCCTGGGCAACTTCGGCAATGTCGAGGCCAAGACGGCGACCGAGTTCGTCACCGACGTCGACCGGCGCGTCGAGGACCAGGTACTCGCGGCGCTGGCCCGTCACTTCCCGGGCGATGCCGTCCTGGCCGAGGAGTCGGGCGACCACGCCGGCGCGGCGGGCGGCCGCACCTGGTACGTCGACCCGCTCGACGGAACGACGAACTTCGCGCACGGGCATCCCATCTTCTCGTTCTCGGCCGGCTGCGCCGGCCCCGACGGACTGGAGCTTGCCGCCGTCTACCTGCCCTACCTGGACGAGCTCTACCTGGCCCGGCGCGGGCAGGGCGCCACGCTCGAGCGCCCGCGCTGGGGCGAGGCCGCGCGCCCGCTGCCCCGGCGCGCGCCGGTCGAGCTGACGGCCTCGCTGCTGGCCACCGGCTTTCCGTACGTGCGCGACCACGCGGTCGACCGGACGCTGGCGGCCGTGGGCGCGCTGCTGAAGGCGCCGTGTCACGGCATCCGGCGCGGCGGCAGCGCCGCGGCCGACCTCGTGCACGTGGCGGCGGGGAAGATGGACGGCTACTTCGAGCTGCGCCTGCGCCGCTGGGACACAGCCGGCGGCACGCTCGTCGCCCGCGAGGCGGGCGTGGTGGTCACCGACCTGGCCGGCGTCGCGGTGGACGTCCCGAGCCCCACTGTCGTGGCGGCCGCGCCGGGCCTGCATGCGCAGATGATGGCCGTGCTTGCGGCCACGGCCGGCCCGGAGGCCGGGTGAGCGCGCCGCGCCGCACCGGCGGGCCGGTCACGCTTCTGACCGACTTCGGCCTGGCCGACCCCTGGGTGGGCGAGGTGAAGGGCGCCCTGCACAGTGCCTGGGCGCGCGACCCGCGCGGCCACCCGGCGCCGCCGGTGGTCGACCTGTCGCACGACATCCCGCGCGGCGACGTGGCGGCCGCGGCGTGGTTCCTGGCGCGCGCCGCGACGACGTTTCCCGCCGGCACGGTGCACCTGGCCGTGGTCGACCCCGGCGTGGGATCCCGCCGACCTTCGGTGGCGTGCGCCGCGCGCGGGCAGTATTTCGTCGGGCCGGGCAACGGCCTGCTGGCCTTCCTGCGGGACGAGCCGGACCTGCAGGTGGTGGACCTGGGCGCCCTGTGCGGGCGCGGGCACCCCGCCACGGGCGAGGTGAGCGCCACCTTCCACGGACGCGACCTGTTCGCGCCCGCGGCGGCGCACTTGGCGCTGGGGACGCCGCCGGCGCTGCTGGGCCCGGCGCTGACGGCGGCGGCGCTGGGCGTTCCGGCGCCGGTCCGCGAGCCGCGCGTGGTGTGGGTCGACCGCTTCGGCAACGCCGTCACCGACTTGGCCCCGGGCTCGGCGGCGGGCCTCCGGCTGGCGGCCGGGGCGCGCCTCGCCGTGGCCGGCACGCCGGTGGCGGGCCCGCACGCCTGCTACGCGGATGCACCCGCCGGCCTGCCGTTCTGGTACTGGGGCAGCGGCGGGACGCTCGAGGTCGCCGTGCCCGGCGGGGACGCGGCCGCGCTGCTGGGCCTGCGGCCGGGGCTGGCCCTGCAGGTGATCGATCCGTAACTTTGG
>CAINDZ010000732.1 GCA_903847545.1 uncultured bacterium
CCGTTACGCGTGATCTCGGAGAACGCGGCACCCAGCGTGATCGTCTCGGCGCTGGCGCAGTCCGGCGCGGCCAGGGCCTGCAGGGGCGGCTCGCCGGCGGGGCGGTTGTCGGGGTCGGTGTAGAGGACCCGGGGAGCCGACAGGGCGGCCTGCGCCGACCCCGCGGCCAGCAGCGCCAGCAGGGCGAACAGTGACGTGAAGGTGCGGCGGCCGGGACGCAGCGTGCGGGAAGTTGGCCTGATCATGTTGGCGCACTGTCACTTTCGGCTGGGTAGGGAGCGGACCGCCCTTGATTGTAGCACGACCCGGGCGTCGCGGCGAGGGCGCAGCGCGGGCCTGGTCGCGGGCGGGAAACCCCACCCGGAATGCTGCAGATCCGTCATGTTGAAAAGCACTTAACCTTTCCGGCGCTTTGACGATGAGTACCGCCGAAACTAGTTTTGCCCTACGCCCACTGCCGGGTCGGCACTGCCGGCCGGGCGGTCGAATCAGCCTTACCAAGGAGCCGGGTCATGAAAGTCAACTTCGTGGATCTGAGAGCCCAGTACCTGTCGATCAAGCCCGAGATGGACGCGGCGATCGCCGGGATTCTCGAGAGTTGCGCTTTCATCAACTCGAAGTCCTTCGAGAAGGATTTCGCCGAGTACCTCGGCGTCAAGAACGTCGTCGGCGTGGGCAACGGCACCGATGCGCTGTGCATGGCCTTCCACTGCCTGGGCTTCGGCCCCGGCGACGAAGTGATCTGCCCGGCGAACACGTTCATCGCGACGGCCGAGGGCATCGGTTGGGCCGGCGCCACGCCGGTGTTCGTCGACTGCGACCCGAAAACGTACAACATCGACCCGTCGAAGATCGCCGCGGCCATCACGCCGCGCACGCGCGCGGTCGTCGCCGTGCACCTGTACGGCCAGCCCGCCGACATGGACCCGATCATGGCGATCACCAAGGAGCACGGCCTGGTGCTGGTCGAGGACTGTGCGCAGTCGCACGCGGCCACGTACAAGGGCAAGAAGTGCGGCACGTTCGGCGACGTTGCCTGCTTCAGCTTCTACCCCGGCAAGAACCTCGGCGCCTACGGCGACGGCGGCGCGATCGCGACGAACAGCGACGAGCTGGCGACGGCCATCCGCAAGCTGGGCGACCACGGCTCGAACGTGAAGTACCGGCACGATTTCGAGGGCATCAACAGCCGCCTCGACGGCATCCAGGGCGCGGTGCTGTCGGTCAAGCTGAAGCACCTCGAGAAGTGGTCCGACCGCCGCAACGAGGTCGCCGCGCGCTACAACGCCGGCCTGAAGGACTGCTGCGTGGTCCCGTACACCATGGACGGCGCGCGCCACGTGTGGCACCTGTACGTCATCCAGGTGAACAACCGCGACGAGGTCATGAAGCACCTGAACGACCAGGGCATTGGCTGCGGCATCCACTACCCGGTGCCCCTGCCGGTCACCCCGGCCTACGCGCACCTGGGCTACGGCGCCGAGCAGTTCCCGCACTCGTGCGGCATCGCGGACAAGCTGGTCAGCCTGCCGATGCACGCGGATTTGACGAATGATGAGATTGATTTCGTCATCTCGGAAGTGAAAAAGGTGGCAAAGTAAGCCCTGTTTCCGTAGAATGATGAACAGTCGTGGGCGGGAACCGGACTTGGACGGTTCCCGCCGCGCATCCGGGGGGTGGCTTCGGGAGTCGGTCCGGAACCCCCGTTGAGATTGACAGTCGACCGAAAAGTCCTACCTTCAATTTGCTCGCCCGCCGTATTTCGGCCGCGGGGGTCAATCCGGCAAAATTGTTAAAGTTGCGGTAGTTGCGCGCGATATCAGACACGTGAGCGGGGGACCGGTGGGTCTTGTTCGCCCAGGTGGGAATGCGCGCGGTGCCGCTTGCCGTCCGCGACACGCAGGGTGTGGCGTCTACCAAGCCGGAGATGGGCATGTCGAAGATCTACGAAGCGTACCGTAAGCGTGCCGGGGGCGAGCCGGACCTGGAGGCCGAGATCGGCCGCATCGGGACCGTCGCGCTCTATCCGGTGCCGGACGAGGCGCAGCAGGGCGAATTCAACCAGCTCGCGAATCGCCTTCTCGACGTCAAGCCGGAGGACCGCGGCGCGGTGCTCTCGTTTGCGTCGACGGCCTCGGGTGAGGGCGCGAGCTTCGTGTCCTTCAACACCGCGATGGTGCTTGCCTCGGTCTACCACCAGAAGGTGGCCTGGATCGACGGCAACTTCGAGTCGCCGCAGCAGCAGCTGGCCCGCGCCGAAGGGCCGACGCTGGCGAACCTGCTGCAGCAGCCGAGCCGGCTGGCCGAGCTGCGGCCCGCCGCCAACCCGGCACTGATTCCCGGCGGGAGCAATCTTTCGCAGGTGCGTGGATTGTTTGCGGACGAGAGATGCGCCGACCTGGTGCGGGCACTGGGTGAGCGCTTCGACTTCACGATCCTCGACCTGCCTCCCGTGCTCGGCACGACGGACACGGCCCTGGCGGCGGCGGCCACCGATGGGCTGACGCTGGTGATCGAGCAGCGCTACCTGAAGCGTGAGATCATCGGGCACGGCATGGACGCGCTTCGTGCGAAGAACGTCAACGTGCTCGGCGCCGTAATCAACAAGCGGTCGTTCGACCTCCCGAAGGTGATCTATGACAGGCTCTAGTCGGTACGGGTGCGGATCGGGCCGGGTGCGGCCCGTGTTGTCGGCGATTCTGCTCGGCCTGCTGGCGCTTCTGGCGGTGCTCGCCGGGTGCGGCGGCCCGCGGGTCCACGCGCCGAGATCCGAGTTCATCCCGTTCTCGCCGGAACAGAAGGCCTCGCTTGAGGCGAAGGCCGGCAATGAATATCGGATCCAGGAAGGCGACATCCTCAGGATCTACTTCGCCTTCGAGCGCGAACTGAGCCAGGAAGGCGTGGTGGTTCTCAGCGATGGCGCTGTCAGCCTGATGGGCATCGACAGGGTAAAGCTGGCCGGGCATACGATCTCCGAGGCCGATTCGCTGCTGACGCTTGCGTATTCCAAGGACTACCGGGAACCGACCCTGTCCGTCATGATCCAGGAAACGCAAGGACGGCGCGTATTCGTCACGGGCCAGGTGCGCAATCCCGGATACTACCCCGTTCCTGTCAATGGCATGGACGTCATGGGGGCAATCACCATCGCCGGTGGTCTTGCGGAGGACGCGTCTGCGGAGAACACCCTCGTCGTTCGGGTGACGCCCGAGGGCTATCAGTTCCAGGAAGTGAATCTGGATGACTTCGGCACTGCGAAGTACGTACCGTTCGCGGCAATGCCCTTGCGCGCTTACGACGTGGTTTATGTGCCGCGGTCGGGCGCCGGTGATTTCCAGTACCTGACGAAGTCCGTGCTTGTCGGATTGAGTTACATCACGCGCATGGCCTACGACATCTACAACGTGGCCAGCGGTGTGCGGGGGAGGTACTAGATGGCGATGATCACGAACCGCATCGCGACGAACCTGCCGGTGCCGGCGGGACGCGAAGCGATGAGTGCCCGTGACGTGGTCTTCGTGCTCTACCGGCGAAGGCTGATCATCCTCGCGGTGGCGCTGCCCATCATCCTGGTCGGCGGCATCGGACTGCTGGGGCGGACCGAGGAGCGCACCGCTGCCGCCCGCATCGTGGTCGAGTTCCTGAATGTGGAGCGCCCGCAGTGGAACGTCGCCTCTCGGGTCCCGGACTACGACCGCGAATTGAGCACGCTGGCGAACATCGCCATGAGCGTGTCGGTCGTGGACCGGGCCGTGGTGGCGCTTCAGGACTCGTTGCCGGTCATCAGGACCCTTGATCCGAACCTCGCCGAACTCAACAACAACGTGGATGTGCGCGACTTCCTGATGGCGGGTTTCGATGTCAATGTCGTCGGCGAGTCGAACATTCTTGAATTTCGTTACACGGACAAGAGTCCGCGCCTTGCGCTCATGGCCGTGGGAGCCTTGCGCAATGCGTTCGTCCATCATGAGGATTACGGCGGGCGCGATCGCGGCGCCGTTGCCTACTATCAGGAACAGGTCTCGTTCGTGAAGGCGGACATCGACTCGCTTCTGAGGGTGCGCGGCGAGATCCTGGGGCAGAGCGGCTACACGTCGCTCGAGGACGAACTGCGCTACCAGACCGGCGCCGCGGCCCAGCTCGAGGAAGACCTGCGCAAGGTCCAGGTCGACCGCCAGCAATTGGAATCCGAGTACAACATCCTGAAGGGGTTCCTTGATCGTGATCCCCGCGAGTTCCCGAGCGGCGTCGACGAGAACCGGGCCTCCACCCTGGTCGGCTGGCGCGACCTCGTCGGCAAGCAGGAGGACTCGCTGAACTCGATCCTGTCGGTCTACACGGACGACAGCCTGCCCGCCAGGCGCCAGCGGGCGCTGCTTGAGCGTTCGCTCGACCGGTTGCGCGAGGAAGAGGTGGCCTACACGGAGAGCATCCGGGTTTCCCTGGTCACCACCCAGCAGCGCGAGCGCACCATCGAGGCGCAGTTGGCCGCCATCCGGGGCGGCAACCAGAGCCTGCCGGGTGTCTACCAGCGCGTCTCGATGCTGGACAGCGAGATCAAGTCCCTGCGCGACCTGCTTGACGACCTGCAGGGCAAGCTGGGTGAGGTCCGCATGAGCGAAATGGCGGACAATCGTGTCAGCAAGCTGGTCGTGCTATCCAATCCCGAGCTCGTCACCGTGCTGGGCGGCGGCAAGTCGACCATCTACTTCGTGATGCTGAGCATTCTGGGCGTGGCCCTGGGTGTCGTGGGGGCCTATCTGGCGGAGGCCGGGGACCATCGCATCGGTCGGGTGCGCGACGTCGAGGAAAAGCTCCAGTTGCCGGTCCTGGCGACCGTCTCGAGGTCGGAGTGAGGGTGTGTGAGCGGGAGACCCGTCCGCTTCAACCGACCGGGGGGGCTCGCCGGGCTTGAACCGAGCCCCTCCCGTCGGGCGAACATGAAGCATGCCGGTCAGCGATTTCCTGATGTTTCGCGGCGTGATGCCCGGTCCGGTGGTGGCGGCCCGCGGAAGGGTGTGCCGGGAGAGGCCAAGAGGTGTACGAGAGGCGAAAGCCCGGAGCGCGCACAGGTGCCATCGGCATGGGCCAGCGCCAGCCCGCGCCCAACACGGGCGTCACGGTCGGACTTGCGGCGCTCGGTAGCCTGACTATCGCCTACCTTCTGGCCAGCCGCATCGGTCCCGCCTTGATGGTCTTTGCCCTGGCTGGCCTGCTTGCGGCGACCATTTTCGCCGTCATCTCCTTCCGGAACTGGGTCATTCCGTTCGCCATCTGGATCGTGGCCGTCGGCGGCTTCCGTTTCCTGTGGTTCGTCCAGGCCGGCGGCCTGCCGGACCTGTACCTGGACCGGATGATGCTGATCTGGCTCGGGATGGTGTTTCTCATCAAGTCGGTGGTGGGAAAACGCATCCCGACAGGCCCCTACACGCTGGACCTGTTCATTCTCTGCCACGGCCTGTACATCCTGGCGCGGGTCTACATCCAGCACATGCACTACATCCAGCCGTGGTTCATGAGCATCGCCATTCCGTACTGTGCGTATTTCCTGGCCAAGAACATCATTGATGATTCGCGGCGCATTCGCGTCCTGTGGTGGGTGCTTCTGGGGTTGGTGGTCTACTACTCCTTCACCTCGATCGTCGAGAAGTACCGCATCGACGCACTCATTTTCCCCCGCAACATCATCGAGGCCAAGGAACTGGAATTCCGCGGGCGCTCCATCGGGCCCTTCATCCAGCCCGGCGTATTCGGCACGTCGTTCGCGATGCTGCTTCCCATCCATTTGTACTTCCTGGCGACGGTGCGATCCCGCCTTGCAAAGGTCCTGGTCGGAGCCTGCTTCGTCGCGGCGGCGGTGGGGCTCATGTTCACGTACACCCGTGGTTCGTGGCTGGCGGGTGCGGCTGGCCTCGGAGTCGCGGCTATCCTGAATCGTCGCCGCTATCTTCCGCTGCTGGCCCCGGCGGCGGTGATCGGGTGCCTAGTCGGGCTCTTCGTGCTTGGGGTCGGTCACGACAAGTTCATGAAGGAGCGCTTCGAGAACGAGGACACCCTCGGATCGCGGGTGGGCACCGCCGCCACGGCGCTCCGGGTGTGGCGGGACAGCCCTGTGTTCGGCGTCGGTTTCTTCCAGTTCGGCCGCGTTCGCGAGGATTACATCGAACCCGTGAATGCCCCGCTTCTGGGGACGATCCGCTTCAGCCAGTACCGCGACAATCCCCTGCACGACATCTATCTCGGGCCGCTCGCCGAGGACGGCCTCGTGGGCGCCGTGCTGCAATACGGCATCTATTTCCTGATCCTGCGGAACATTCTCCGCAAGCGGCGAAGCCTGGCCGGGGATCGCCATTTCACCGAGTTGATCTTGCCGGTGTGCATCGGCAGCTTCGCCGCGTATTTCGTGGGCGGGCTGGCGTTCGACTACCGGTTCTTCTCCTTCATGGGAGCGTTGTTCTACATGACGGCTGGTATCCTCGAAGGGTACCGCAGCAGCCCGGAGACCGCAGATGTATCGTGAGCATTTCGGACTGACGATCGCCCCGTTCGGGATTTCCCCGCGACTGGACTTCATCTACGCCTCGAGCGCCTTCTCGGAGAGCAAGGCCCACCTCGTGTACGGCCTCGAGAGCAACGAGGCCATCGTCATGATCACCGGCGCCATCGGCACCGGCAAGACGATGACGGTGCAGTCGTTCCTCTCGCAGTTGGGCGAGCGGCACATGACCGCGCTGGTGACCAACACCAGCGTCGACGCCAAGGAGCTTCTCAAGCTGATCCTTGACGACCTCGATGCGCCGCTGTCGCGGGAAGCGGACAAGTCCGACCTCCTCATCGCCCTCAAGCAGATGATCATCGAGCAGGGACGCGAGGGGCGCCGGGTCATCATCATCATCGACGAGGCGCAGAACCTGGCCCCGGGTGTCCTGGAGGAGATCAGGCTGCTCACCAACCTGGGGCAGGGCGACCAGCAGCCCGTGCAGGTGATCCTGGTCGGGCAGCCCGAGCTGGAGCACATCGTGGCGCGCCCCGAGCTGGCCCAGCTGCGGCAGCGCATCCGGGTGCACTACCGGCTCGTCCCACTGACGCGGCAGGAACTGGGCGAGTATGTCGACCACCGCATGGTGGTGGCCGGCGGACGCGCCGGGACGTTCACTGCCGGGGCCCTGGATCGTGTGTTTGCGCTAAGTTCAGGGGTGCCGCGCGTCGTCAACACACTCTGCAACGACGCCCTCTTGGCGGCGTTCGTCGCCGGCCACGCGAAGGTCGAAGCGCAGGACGTGGAGGCTACGGACGGCGCGCCGACGCCGGTGATCCTGAAGCCGGAAACGCAGCCGGCGGTGGCCGCTGCCGAGGCCTCGGTCGCCCCGTCGGAAGGTGCAGCTACTCCGCGAATGGCGGTCAAGCGGGAGGCGAAGGCCGTCATTGACGGCGCGCCGGACCGGCGACCGGACGGCGAAGGTCGTTCGCGTCGGGGGTGGCTGCTGGTGCCGTTGCTGCTGGTTGCCGCGGCGGTCGCGGTGCTGGCCTCCACGGGGCGGTTCGACAGCCTGCTCGGGCGTCACGCGCCATCCGCCAACACGCCGGAAGTCGCGGATCCGGCGCCCGCGAAGCTCGCGGTCAAGGACAGCCTGGCCGTGGCCGCGTCGGACTCGAACGCCGCTGCCGCACCCGCGAAGGCGGATTCCACCGCCGCGGCCGGCGCAACGCCGACGGTGGCGAATGAGGCCGTCGGCCCGACGCAACCGGAGAGCGCAGCCCCGTCCAGCGCCGTGACGCCATCCATGGATGCCGACAAGACCGCGGTGCCGACGGCGGCTGCGGTCGTGTCGCCCGCCACGGTGCCCGATTCGACGGGGCCCTGGTTCATCCATGTGAGCTCGTACAAGACGCAGGACGAGGCGGCGAAGGTGGCGGCCAGGTTCACCGGCGCGGGGCACGAGGCCATGGTGCGGGAGCAGATGGTCAACAACTCCACCTGGTTTCGCGTGTACCTGGGCCCCTACGGGGAGCGCAAGGCCGCGGTGAAGCTGGCGGAGGAGATGCGTGGCAACGGCACGATCACCTACTACCAGGTGCAACGGCTGGAGGCCGTAGCGGCGCCGTGAGCACGAGCGGGAAGCCCCTGCGCATCGCCCAGTTGGTCGAAGCCCTCGAGTCCGGAGGTGCGGAAGCGCTGGCGGTGGACATCGCCGGCGCGCTGGCCGAGCGGGGGCACGAGTCCCACCTGATCGTGCTGCGGGGAGACGGTCCATTCCGTGAACGCGTATCCCCGGCCGTGCGTCTTCACGACCTTGGGCGACCCCGGCGCGACGGAAGCCAATTCGCCCGTGTTGCCTATTTCCTGGGTACCTGCCGGCGCCTGCGGGCCGTGCTCAGGGCCGAGCGGATCGACGTGCTGCAGGCGCACCTGCCGAAGGCGAATTTCCTGGGCCTGGTCATGGCATGGTGGGGGGGCGGGCGCGTTTTTGCGACGGTCCACAACAACCGCGAGTTCGATTACGGCGACGGCGCGGGCCGGGCAAAGCAGTGGCTGCGACGGTTCGGCTATCGGCAGATGGTGCGCGGTTGCCGGGGCGTGATCGCCGTCAGCGATCAGGTGCGGCGTTCGCTGCTGGCCGAACTGCGGGTGGATGAGGCGCGCGCCCGACGCGTGCGCGTGGTGGCCAACGGCGTCCGGGCCACGGCACCGGTGCCTGGGCCGGAGCGCCACGACCGCCGGGCAGGCTGGGGTGTGGCGCCGGGCGAGGTGCTCATCGTCGGGGTGGGGCGCCTGACGCGGCAGAAGGATTTCGCCTCGTTGGTGCGTGCGCTGGCGCTGCTGCCGGACGACGCCCCGCCGTGGCGGTGTCTCATCGCCGGCGAGGGCGAACTGCGGCATGACCTCGAGCGCGCGATAGAGGCAGCCGGCCTGGAACATCGCTGCCGGCTGGCCGGGCTGGTGCCGGATGTCGGCGGGCTGTTGGCGGCCGGCGACATCTTCTGCCTGCCTTCGCGCTTCGAGGGGCTGCCCCTCGTGCTGCTGGAGGCGATGGAAGCCGGGCTCCCTGTGGCGGCTTACGCGATCGACGGCGTCGTGGATGTCGTGACCGAGGGGGCGCAGGCCCGCCTGGCGCCGCCGGGCGACGCGCAGGCATTGTCGTCCGTGCTGTTGTCCCTGCTGCGGGACGGGGAAGCGCGGCAGGCGCTCGGCGCCGCCGGGCGGCGGCTCGTGGCCGAGCGTTACGGCTTCGACCGCGTCGTGTCGCTCCTGGAAGCAGCCTACGAAGCGTAGCGGGAGGGAATTCGCTCGATGCTCAACCAGTCGCTCTACATCTTCCTGGCGAAGATGACCGGCTATGCGCTGCGACTGGTGCTGCCGTACTTCCTCGTGCGCCTGTTGTCGGTGGCCGACTTCGGGTCCTACCGCCAGTTCTTCCTCATCGAGATGTACTTCGACGCGCTCTTCCAGCTGGGCCTCAACCAGGCGCTCTACTACTTCATCCCGCGCGACGTGAAGAACGCCGGGGCGTATTTCCTGAACACCGTCCTGATGAACCTGGGCGTCTTTTCGGTCGCCTTCCTGGCAATGGGTGTCTTCTCGGGACGGCTGAGCGCCTGGCTCAACATCCCGATCCTGAAGAGCGGATTCTGGCTGCTGGTGCCGTACGTGACCCTGCAGATGCTCGTCGCCGCCTGCGACTCCTACTTCAACGCGCGCCGCGCCGTGAAGGCCGCGGCGTTCTTCGAGATCTTCGGGCAGACCTTCGTCAGCGCGGCCTGCGTCACGACGGCGGTGGTTACGCGCAACCTGCACTCGGTGCTCATGGCGCTCGTGGCCGCGCGCGCACTCCATCTCGTGGCCATGGCGGGCTATCTGCACTTCCGGCTGCATGGTCTGCGCGCCGAGCGGTATTTCCGCGGGATGGGCGAGCAGGTCCGGTACGGCATCGTGCTTGGCTTTGGGGGCACCTTGATGACCCAGTTGACGAGGCTTCACGACTTCGTCGTCAGCCACTACTACGGCACGGAGTCGTATGCCGTCTACTCGGCGGGGTGTACGGAGCTGCCCCTGATCCAGATGTTCACGCAGTCGGTGGCCGTGGTCGTGCTCGGCAAGTTCGCCCAGTTGGAACAGCAGAAAGACTGGGCGGGAACGCGCGAATTGTGGCGGCAGGTACAGACAAGTTCCTATGCCGTGGCGGTGCCGGCGGCGCTCTTGTTCGTGCTGCTGGCGAAGCCCATCATCCACTTCATGTTCACCGACACCTATGCCGCCGCCGTGCCCATCTTCCAGATCAACAGCCTGCTCAAGCTCGGGCTCGTCTTCAACGCAACGCTCGTGCTGCGCGCGATGAGCCGGAACGACATCACCATCAAGGTCAATGCGGTTGCCTTCCTCTGCTCGGTGCCGATGCTGTACGCCGGCATGAAGCTGGGCGGCATGGTGGGCATCATGACGGCCCAGGCCTTGCTGATCATCGGCAGTCGCCTGGCCTGCGTCGTGGTCATGAACCGGATCATCGAGTCGCCCCTGCCCTATTTCGTGGGCGTTCGCGACGTGCTCGAGTTCTATCGCGAGTCGTGGGCCAAGGGCCGGACCATGCTCCATTCACTCCGCGCGGGCGGCAAGGGCGCCGCGACACCGGGGGCCAGTTGATGTGCGGGATTGCCGGATTCTGGACGCCGGGCGGCGTGAACGGGGAGGCGGCGAGCGCCCTGGGGCTCGCCATGGCGGCGCGGATCGCGCATCGCGGGCCGGACGACCACGGCGTCTGGTGTGACGGCGCGGCCGGCATCGTCCTGGCCCATCGGCGCCTGTCCATCCTCGACCTCTCGCCGGCCGGCCACCAGCCGATGGCCTCCGCCTCGGGCCGGTTCGAGATGGTCTTCAACGGCGAGATCTACAACTTCCCGGAGTTGCGGGCGCTCGTCGAGGGCGCCAGTTCGTCGCCGCCTGCCTGGCGTGGACATTCGGACACCGAGATCCTGCTCGAGGGCTTCGAGCTCTGGGGGGTCGAGGCGACGATCGCCCGCGCCGTCGGCATGTTCGCCATCGCCGCCTGGGACCGAAGCGAGCGCGTGTTGTACCTGGCCAGGGACCGCATGGGGGAGAAGCCGCTGTACTACGGGTGGCAGGGCGACACCTTCATGTTCGCCTCGGAGCTCAAGGCCCTGACGGCCCACCCTGCGTTCACGCGCGAGGTCGACCGCGACGCGCTGGCGCTGCTGCTCGGCCACAACTACATCCCGGCGCCCTACTCCATCTGGTCCGGGATCGCGAAGCTGCCGCCGGCCCATGTGCTGCGGCTGGGCGAGGGCGTGCGTGACCCCGTGAGCCGGCCCTACTGGTCGCTGGCCGAGGTCGCTACGGCCGGGCAGGCCGCGCCGTATGCGGGAAGCGACGGCGAGGCGGTCGCGGAACTGGAGCGGCTGCTGGGCGAGGCGGTCGGGATGCAGATGGTGGCCGACGTGCCGCTGGGGGCCTTCCTGTCCGGCGGCGTCGACTCTTCGACCATTGTCGCGCTCATGCAGGCGCGCTCGACGCGCCCGGTGCGGACGTTCACGATTGGGTTCGACGACCCGGCCTGGAACGAGGCCGACCAAGCCAAGGCGGTGGCCGCCCACCTCGGGACCGACCACACCGAGCTGTACGTCTCGCGGGCGGACGTCCTTGGCGTCGTGCCTGGCCTGCCGCGCCACTATGACGAGCCGTTCGCCGACGCCTCCCAGATCCCGACACTGCTGGTGGCGGGACTGGCGCGACGCCACGTCACGGTCTCGTTGTCGGGCGATGCCGGCGACGAGCTGTTCGGCGGCTATGAGCGCTATTTCATGGCGCGCGGCCTCTGGGACCGGCTGTCCCGCGTCCCGGCCCCGGCCCGACGCGTGCTGGCGGGCGCGCTGGGCGCCACCGCCGGCTGGTCTCCACCCGGCAGCTGGCGCGGCCGGCCGCTGGCGGTGCGCTTCCGACAGGCCGCCGAGCTGCTTCAATGCGGGAGTGGTGACGATGTCTTCCGGGGCATCGTCTCGCACTGGCGCGCCCCCGAGTCCCTCGTGAACGGGGCCGTGCGCCGTCCCACCGTGCTGTCCCCGGACGCTGCGATGCCGGTCGTGGGCGCGTTCGAGCACCGGATGATGTATCTCGATGCCGTGTCGTACCTGTGCGACGACGTGCTGTGCAAGGTCGACCGCGCCGCCATGACGGTGAGCCTCGAAACCCGTGTTCCCCTGCTGGATCACCGCGTGGTCGAGTTCGCCTGGCGGCTGCCCTTGTCGATGAAGGTCCGCGACGGGCGCGGCAAGTGGATCCTGAGGCAGGTGCTCGACCGGCACGTGCCCCGCTCCCTGATCGACCGGCCGAAGGTGGGGTTCGGCGTCCCTCTGGCCGCCTGGTTGCGAGGCGACCTGCATGACTGGGCCGCCGACCTGCTGGAGCCCGGTCGCCTGGCGCAGGAGGGCTACCTGCGACCCGACCCGATCATGCGCCGTTGGCGTGAGCACCAGGCGCAGGTACAGAACTGGCACTACAGCCTGTGGGGCGTCCTGATGTTCCAGGCCTGGCTGGAAGAACAGCGACGCCAGGTGTCGTGACGGCGGTGGGGGCCCTTGAAGGCTCCGCCACCGCATGGTATGATTGACCGCTGCGTTTCGCTTGAGAGGGCCGCGCCGCCTCGCCCTGACCAGAAAGGCCCAGCATGCCCCGGCACGACGTCTGTTTCGTCGGCCTTGAGAACCTCCCTGTGCTCGCGCCCGAGTTCGGTCACCTTGGATCAGGTGGCGAACAGGTGCAGCAGACGCTGTTGTCGCGGGCCTTCATCAGGCGCGGCCACAGCGTGTCGATGGTGGTGCTGGACCACGGCCAGCCCGAGGGGGCCGTCTGGGACGGCGTCACCACACATCGAGCCTATCGCTACGAGGACGGCATCGTCGGCCTGCGTTTCGTGCACCCCCGATGGACGGGCATCTGGAACGCCATGGCGCGAGCGGATGCCGCCACCTACTACGTCAGTTGCGCCGGGGTCCGCGTGGGCATCGTTGCCATGTTCTGCCGACGCTACGGCCGGCGGATGGTGTTTCGCGTCGCGCACGACGCGGACTGCCGCCCCCGCGAGCTCTTTGTGAAGCACTGGCGCGACCGCAAGCTGTACGAGTACGGCCTGCGGCGCACCGACGTGATCCTGACCCAGAGCCTGCGACAGCAGCAGGACATGAAGGCCAACTACGGGCAGGACAGCACGGTCGCGGGCATGCTCGTCGGGTTCCCGGATCGCGTGCCTTCCTTCGCGGAACGCGACATCGACATCCTGTGGGTGAACAACCTGGCGCCGTTCAAGCGCCCCGAGCTGGTCGTGGAATTGGCCCGGCGCTTGCCGCAGCGGAAGATCGTGATGATCGGAGGCAGGTACCCGACCGAGGACAAACTCTATGACCGGGTGCGCGACGAGGCCGCCGGGTGCCCGAACCTCGAGTTCATGGGCAGCGTCCCGTACCACGAGGTCAACCGCTTCTTCGATCGGGCCCGCGTCTTCGTGAACACCTCCGACTCCGAGGGCTTCCCCAACTCGTACCTGCAGGCCTGGGTGCGCGGCACCCCGCTGGTGGCCTTCTTCGATCCGGACGGCGTCATCGAGCGCGAGGGATTCGGCGGCGCGCCCGCCTCGATGGACGAAATGGTCGCACGCCTCGACCTGCTGCTGGCAGGTGGCGCCGACTGGGAAGCCGCCAGCCGCGCGACGCGGGGCTTCATGGACCGGAATTTCGCGGAGGAAGACATTCTCCGCCCGTACCTCTCGGCTTGCGGCCTGGGCTGCGTTTCGTCGTGACGGCTGCGGCGAGATCTGCCCGAAGTTCTTTCGCGCCCGCGAAACGGAGCCATACGTGAAAATCTGGTTCGACGCCGACAACGGCCCGCACGTGCTCATCATGCGTCCGCTGGTGGCGGAACTGACGGGCCGCGGCCACGAGGTGGTGTTCACCGCCCGCGACCGCACCAAGACCTGCCAGCTGCTGGATATGTACGGATTTTCGTACCTGAAGGTGGGCGCCGAGTACGGCAAGGGCATGGGCGGCAAGGTGAAGGGCACGCTCGGTCGCGCGGCAGACCTGGCGCGCGTCATGCGCCGGTCGGGCGCCGCGGTGAGCTACGGCCACGGCTCGCGCGCGCTGCCGATCGCCTCGAGGCTGCTGGGAATCCCGACCGTCACGATGTACGACTACGAATGGGTCAATGCGCGGCTGTTCAACCTGTGCTGCCGGTCGATCCTGCTGCCGGAGTCGATCTCGATGGCGCGCTGCGCCGAGGCGGGCATCGCCGCCGGGAAGGTGGTCAGCTACCCCGGCTTCAAGGAGGAGCTGTACCTGGGAATGGGCGAGATGGACGGGTCCATCGCCGCCGACCTGGGGCTGCGGCCCGAGGCCGTGAAGGTCCTGCTGCGGCCGCCCGCGACAACGGCGCACTACCACAATCCCGAGGCGGAGACGCTGCTGGATGCCATCCTGGCCAGGCTGGCGGCGGCCGGCGACGTGCAGCTGGTCTACCTGCCGCGCACGGACGACCAGCGCGAGTTGCCGGCGCGGGCCGGCGTGCGCGAGGTCATCATCCCGCGAAAGGTCTATGACGGCCCCAGCCTGGTCGCGGCCTGCGACATGGTGATCAGCGGCGGCGGGACGATGACGCGCGAGGCCGCCATCATGGGCATCCCGTCCTACAGCTTCTTCCGGGGGCGCGAGGGCATGGTCGACGAATCGCTGGCGGCCAGCGGGCGGCTGGCGCTCCTGGCCAGCCCCGCGGACGTCCAGGCGAAGCTGGTGGCGGCGGTGCGCCCGGCGGGCGTGACGCGCCCGGACCCGGTCGCGCTGGTCGACTTCATCTGCAACGCGATCGTGGACGCCGCCGGCCGCTAGGCTTCAGCGGCCGGCCAGGAAGGCCTCGAGCGCATCGACGACGCGCGGGGCCGTGGCGCCGTCCCACAGGTCGGGCACGCGCCCCTTCTTCCAGTTCCCGGCCAGGATGGTCGCGGCTTGCCCCGCCAGCGAATCCAC
Organism: uncultured bacterium; assembly: GCA_903847545.1. GTDB lineage: Bacteria > Krumholzibacteriota > Krumholzibacteriia > LZORAL124-64-63 > LZORAL124-64-63 > CAINDZ01. Next base: position 15,025 of record CAINDZ010000732.1, read on the forward strand.
GGTCGCCAGTTCGTTGGTGCCCTCGGTGATCGTCACCGGGCGCTCGGTGTTCGGGCGCAGCGTCAGGCACGGGATCCCCAGCCACGTCGTCTCTTCCTGGATGCCGCCCGAGTCGGTCAGGACCAGCTTGGCGTTGACCACCAGGTTCATGAACTCGTAGTAGCCGAGCGGATCGGCCAGGATCACGAGCGAGCCGGTCAGGCCGCAGCGGGCGTCGAGGTCGTGCTGGCGCATGACCGCGCGCGTGCGCGGGTGCACGGGAAACACGAGCGGGATCCTCATGCCGACCAGCACCTCGAGGATGCGGGTGAGGCTCGCCGGGTCATCGACATTGGCCGGGCGGTGCAGCGTCACCACGCCGAACCCGCCCGGGGCCAGCCCAAAGCGCTCGCAGGTGTCGTACGTCCGTGCGCGCTCGACGGACCGGACCAGGCTGTCGATCATGATGTTGCCGACCAGGCGGATGCGCGCGGGGGCCACGCCCTCGGCGAGCAGGTTGGCGTCACCGTCGGGGCTCGGCGTGAAGAGAAGGTCCGCGATGGAGTCGGTCAGCAGGCGGTTGATCTCCTCGGGCATCGTCATGTCGCGGCTTCGCAGGCCGGCCTCGACATGGGCCACCGGGATGTGCAGCTTGGCCGCCGTGATCGAGGTGGCCATGGTGGCGTTGACGTCGCCCACGACGACGACCAGGTCGGGGTGCTCGGCCAGGCAGAGTTCCTCGAACTTGACCATCACGCCAGCCGTCTGCTGCGCGTGGCTGCCGCCGCCGACCCCGAGGTGGAAGTGGGGCGCGGGCAGCCCCAGGTCCTCGAAGAACACGTCCGACATGTTGTGGTCGTAGTGCTGGCCGGTGTGGATCAGCAGGGGCTGCAGGCCCGGCCGGGCCGCCATGGCGCGCCACAGGGGCGCGACCTTCATGAAGTTCGGGCGGGCGGCGGCGATGAGGAAGATCTTCTTGGGCACG
>CAINDZ010000733.1 GCA_903847545.1 uncultured bacterium
CGCCAAGGTCGAGCGCGCCGTCGCCCTGTCGAAGGACAAGTACTGCTCGGTGGCGGCGATGCTGGCCGGGCAAGTCGAGATCTCGCACGCGATCGAGATCGTGCCCTGACCCGGGCGGGACCGTTCCGGCCCCTCAATTGCACAATCGACAGCTTTTTGGTAGACTTAGGGCACCTGTCCCCGGGGGATGCGTCCCCGCGGGCGCGTGTACCCAGGCGCCGCCGCGCGCCCGGATCGATGCGAGCGAAGGGATGCCGGATGTTCCGCAAATCCTTGCCCTTCTGCGCGTTGATCCTGTGCGCCCTGTCCGTCCTGTGCGCGCCCGCGCCGGCGCGCGCCATCACGATCGATCCCGGCCTGGCGGCCGTCCTGGCCGAGAAGGACCCGCCCGGCCAGCTGCCGGTCATCCTCCTGTTCGGTGACAGCTTCCGCCCCGGCGACGATATGCTGGCCGAGCTGCAGGGCGTGTCGGCCTCGAAGCGCCGCGCGCAGCTGGTCGCCGCCCTCAAGCGCATGCTGCGCGCGGTGGACAACGGCGCCATGGCGGTGCTGACCGCGCCCGGCGCCGAGGCGCAGGTGGGCAACCTGCGCGAACTGTACCTGGCCGGGGCGCTGTCGTTCGAGGCCGCGCCGGGCATCATCACCGCGCTCGGCGCGCTGCCGGACCCCGGCACGCTGTACCTGGACGGCGTGCGCGTGACGTCCGACGCGTCGCATCCGCACGAGGTGCCGCTGCGCACGCAGGCGGCGCCGGTCGACACGGCGTGGGGCGTCAAGTTCATCTCGGCGCCGAAGGCCTGGAGCCTGTTCGGCTGCGACGGCTCGGGCGTGGTCGTCGGCCACATCGACACGGGCGTCTGGCTGGCGCACCCCGACCTGGCGGCGGGTATCTGGCGCAACCCGGGCGAGATCGTCGGCAACGGCGTCGACGACGACGCCAACGGGTTCATCGACGACTGGCGCGGCTGGGACTTCGGCGACGGCGACAACAATCCCGACGACGACGCCAACGGCGGCGGCCACGGCACGCACACCGCGGGCACGGTCATCGGCAACGGCGCCAACGGCACGGTCACCGGCGTGGCGCCCGGCGCGAGGCTCATCCCCGTCAAGGTCTACAACGCCGCCGGGCTGGGCGGCACCCTGGGCACGATCTGGGCCGCCGAGCAGTACTGCGTCGAGGCGGGCGCCCGCATCATCACGATGTCGCTCGGGTTCGTCGGCGACATTCCCGCCTCGTTCATGCGCGCCGAGCGCGACAACTGCGCCAACCTGCGCGACGCCGGCGTGCTGCTGGTGAACTCGGCCGGCAACAACCACGCCGATTTCGAGCCGCCGCTGGAGCTGGGCCTGACCGCTCGCGTGCCCGCGCCCTGGAGCGCCGTGCCGGCGCCCTACTCGAGCACCGGCGGCGTGCTGACCGTCGGCGGCACGGCCTACCACAGCTCGTTCTTCTACCCGCTGTCGTCGACCGGCCCGGCGCGCTGGGACGCCATCGACCCGTTCAACGACTGGCCGTACGCGCCGGGCCCGGGCCTGACCAAGCCCGACATCTGCGCGCCCGCCGTCGGCATCAACTCGACGATGGTCGGCGGCGGCTACAGCGGCGACACCTGGAACGGCACCTCGATGGCCTGCCCGCACATAGCCGGCGTGGCGGCGCTGATGCTGCAGCGCAACCCGTCGCTGTCGCCGGCCGGCATCGACTCCATCATGGAGAAGAGCGCCCTGGACCTCGGCGTGGCCGGCAAGGACAACTACTACGGCTCGGGGCTGGTCAATGCGCGCGCGGCGGTGCAGGCCGTGCCCCTGGCGCAGAGCGCGGACCTGGCCTGGACCCAGGTGCTGCCCGATGCGGCCGGCGACCAGGTGCTGGATCCCGGCCAGGTGACGCCCATGGCGTTCGAGCTCCACAACGTCAGCCCGGTGCACGCCGCCGTCGGCGTCGCGGCGACGCTCGAGGTGGCGCCCAACCCGTGGGTGTCGGTCGTCGACGGCAGCGCCATGTTCCCCGACCTGCCGCTCGGCGGCGGCTTCGGGGCCAACACCGCCGACCCGTTCAGCCTGGCCGTGGGCGAGGGTGCGCCGCAGGGCTTCCCGTTCACGATGACGCTTACGGTCACCGCCGACGGCGGTTTCCGGCGCACGTTCGACATCGACTGGTACGTGGGCCTGCCCAACTTCCGCACCCACGACCTGGGCGGCATCGCGCTCACGGTGACCGACCAGGGCATCCTCGGGTTCATGTCCGACGCGCACCAGGATGGCGAGGGCCTCAGCTACCAGGGCGGCGACAATGCCCTGTACGTCGGCTCGTTCTGGGCCGGCACCGACGTGGGCTACGTCTGCAACCGCGACTACTCGGGCAACGGCGCCGAGAACTACGAGTGGCAGGCGACCATCGAGCCCAACGGGCGCGTCAAGGACCTGGGCGGCATCGGTTCGGACCAGACCTTCCAGGCCGTCTTCAGCGACGCCGGCCACGCCGCGCCGCGGTCCCTGCGCGTCGAGCAGACCAGCATGGCCTTCACGCTGCCGCACGACAACCGTGTGGTCATCCTCGAGTACAGCCTGGCCAACCTGGGCGCCACGGCGCTGCCCGCGCTGTACAACGGCGTGTTCTGCGACTTCGACATCAAGGGCACGATGGGCAACTTCGGCGGCACCGACCCGTCGCGACGCCTGGCGTACATGTACGCCGACGGCGGCCCCTACTACGGTATCGCGCTGCTGGGCGCCACGCCCGCCGCCAACCTGACCGTGCTCGACAACCTGGTCTACGTGTACGACACCAGCTCGATCGACGACACGTACAAGATCCGCCACCTCAAGGGCACGATCAGCACGCCGGTCGGCGCGGCCGGTGGCGACTGGTCGGCGCTGGTGTCGAGCGTCGTGAACCTGCCGGCGAACGGCGGCCAGGCTGTCGTGGCCTATGCGATCGTCACGGGCGCCACGCTGGCCGACCTGCAGCAGGCCGCCGACGCCGCCAATGGCCTCTACTCGCCCGTGGCCCCGGTGACCGGCGAGGTGCCGGTGAAGGTCCTGCACCTGGCAGGCAACCACCCGAACCCGTTCAACCCGGTGACGACGATCGAATATGCGGTGGCTGTGCCCGGTCGTGTCCTGCTGGAGATCTACGACATGGCCGGCCGGCGCGTGCGGACGCTGGTGGACGCCGTTCGCGATGCCGGTTCATATGCGGCCATCTGGGACGGGCGTGATGATGCGGGGGTGGGGGTGGCTTCGGGGATTTATGTTTGCCGGATGTCGGCGGCCGGAACCAATGCCTCAACAAAGATGACACTCGTCAAATAGGTTGTGCCGGTGAAATTGTGTCTGGCCCGGGTAATGCCCGGGCCAGGTATGAACAACCAGGCCGACTCTTTCGTCCCGCCCCACTGCCCCAATCCCAACTGCAAGTATCACATGCAGTTGGCGGATGGATGGCGCTTCAAACGCATTGGAACCTTCGGGAGACAGGTCGCTCCGCACCGTATCCAAAGGTTTCTCTGCCTTCATTGCCGCAGGTCCTTCAGCACGCAGACGTTCGCCACAACCTACTGGCTCAAGCGCCCCGACGTCCTGCCCGCCCTGCTGACCAAGACCACCGGCTGCATGGCCAATCGCCAGATTGCACGTGACCTCCGCGTGTCACCCTCGACGATCGATCATCAGCTGGCCCGGCTGGGCCGGCACTGCCTGCTGTACCACGCTGGACAGATGAAGACGGCCGTGCCCGCCGAACGCGTGGCCATCGACGGCTTTGTGACCTTCGAGCACTCCCAATACTGGCCCTTTCACCACCATCTGGCCGTAGAGCCGGAGTCCGACTTCATCGTTTACTTCACCGACAGCGAAGTCCGTCGCTCCGGCACGATGACGCCTGCCCAGAAGCGCAAGCGGGAGCGCCTAGAGGCCACGCTCGGTCGGCCGGACCCGAAGGCCGTGTTCAAGGATGTGAAGCACTTGCTCGAGGTGGTAGCGGGAAGCCAATCGCGCCTGACGGTGCTGAGCGACGATCATCGCACGTATCCGCACGCCATCCGCGCCCTTGGCTGCCCGGTGACGCATCTGGTGACGTCTAGCAAGGAGCGCCGTGACGCCGACAACCCGCTGTTTCCGGTGAATCTTGCGGACCTTCTGCTGCGGCACAGCAGCGCGAACCACAAGCGTGAGACGATCGCGTGGTCAAAACGCCGGCAGGCGAGCGCCGAGCGACTGGCGGTGTTCCTGGTCTGGCGAAACTACATGAAGAGCCGGCGCGAGAAGAAGCCGCGCGGGCCGACGCCGGCCGAGGTGCGCGGGACAGCCGACCATCGGGTGACGGTCGACGAACTGTTGGGACGGCGAATCTTCGTCAGCCGCAACCGTCTGCCGTCGCGCTGGGAAGAATACTACTGGCGACGCATAAAGACGCGGGCGTTGCCACGGCAGCGGCGGCACGAGCTCAAATACGCGGCATGATTCCCGTAATGAAAGCCGGCCACGCTGCGGTTGCGGCGTGGCCGGGCACAATCTCATCGGCACAACCCAACCTATGTTACTTAACCAGCAACATCCTCCCGGAGATGTCGTTGCCGTCGCTCGTGCTCAGGCGGTACAAATA
>CAINDZ010000734.1 GCA_903847545.1 uncultured bacterium
CCTACGGCTGCCAGATGAACGTCTACGACAGCCAGGCCATCGGCGGCGTGCTCGAGGGCGCCGGCTACCGCGTCGTCGGGAACGAGCTGGTCGCCGATGCCGTCCTGCTGAACACCTGCAGCGTGCGCGAGCATGCCGAGCACAAGGTGATCAGCCGCGTCGGCGAGATCCGCCGGCGCCGCCTGGACGCCGACCTCGGGCCGGCCGTCATCGGCATCTGCGGCTGCATGGCCGAGCGCTTGGGCGACGACCTGCGCAAGGGCCCGCGCGCGGTCGACCTGGTCGTCGGGGTGGACAACTACGACGCCCTGCCGCGGCTGCTCGGCAGCCTCATCGGCCCTGGCGGCACGGGCGGCCCGGGCGCCCGGAGCGGGGGGACCGTCACCGGCCACCGCCAGGACGCCCACTACGTGGCCCCGCCCGACCTGTACCCGACCAACGGCAGCCACCTGGTGACCATCCACAAGGGCTGCGACTACAAGTGCACCTACTGCATCGTGCCGATGACCCGCGGCCCGCAGAGCGAGAAGGCCCCCGAGGTCATCCTGGCCGAGATCGAGGGGATCGTGGCCGGGGGCGGGCGCGAGGTGACCCTCCTGGGCCAGAACGTCACGGCCTACCGGTGGCAGGACCAGCTGGACTTCGCCGGCCTGCTCGAGCAGGTGGCGGCCATCGACGGGCTCGAGCGGGTCCGCTTCCTGACCGGCCACCCGAAAGACATGCACCGGCACCTGATGGACGCCATCGGCCGCCTGGACAAGGTGTGCCCCTGGCTGCACGTCCCGGCCCAGAGCGGCTCGGACCCGGTCCTGCGGCGCATGAAGCGCCTGTACACCGCCGCCGAGTATCTGGACATGGTCGACTACGCCCGCCGGGTCATCCCGCAGGTGACGTTCTCGTCCGATTTCATCGTCGGTTTCCCGGGGGAGACGGACGCCGATTTCCGGGCTACCCTGGATCTCGTCCGCAGGGTAAAGTACGACCAGATCTTCTCCTTCAAGTACAGCGAGCGCCCGGGCGTCCCGGCGGCGAAGCTGGCCGACGACGTCCCGCTCGAGGCCAAGAAGGACCGGCTGGCCGAGCTCATGGATGTCCAGCAGGAGATCTGGACCGCCGCGGCCGACGCCGAGGTCGGGAGCGTGGTGACCTGCGTCTGCGAGGGCGCGGCCCGCCGCCCGGCCGGGGCGATGCGCCTGCGGACGGCCAACAACCGCAAGATCGTGGTCACCGGAACGGACGTGGCGCCGGGCGCCGCCCTGACGGTGCGATTGACGGGCTGGGAAGGCACGACGTTCTTCGGGGAACCCGTGACCGCCTGAGCCGCCAGGCCTGCGTGAAAGAGGTATCGTTGTGTGGTTCGTCAGGGGAATGGTCTTCCTCGCGCTGCTTTTCGCCCTGGTCTACTTCTTCGTGACCAACAGCGGGCAGTCCGTCGACATCAACCTCTTCGGCAAGCAGTACCTGGGCGTGTCCATGTACTGGGTCGTGGTCGTCAGCTTCATGATCGGCTTCGGCACCGCGGTCGTCCTGGCCCTGGTGCGCGAGGTGAACCTGCAGCGCGGCATGTCGCGCCTGCGCAAGCTGATCCGCGACAAGGACCGCGAACTGGCCGACCTGCGCACGCTCCCGCTGCGCGAGGACGGCAGCGCCGCGTTCGAGGCAAAGGACGGCGACCTTGAGTGACTTCCTGACCTGGCTGATCGTCGGCAGCGCGGCGGTGGCCGCGGCGGTGGTGCTGTGGCGCATCTGGGTGCGGCCGAAGCCGATCGTCAACACGGACGACTACCAGCACGCCCTGCAGTTGTGGATCGAGGGTGAGCGCGAGGAGGCGGCATCCATCCTGCGCCGCGTCGTGCAGAAGCAGCCCGACGCCTTCGAGCCCTTCCTGTACCTGGGCAACCTGCTGCGCGAGCTGGGCGACGCCGGCCACGCCGTCGTGCTGCACCGCGGCCTGACGATGCGCGGCGAGCTGACGCCCGGCCAGAAGATCGCCTCGGGCCTGGC
>CAINDZ010000735.1 GCA_903847545.1 uncultured bacterium
ACGGCCGCCGCGGCGGATGGGACGTCGGCCCGGGGCAGGTGACGGTGGCGTCGGGCGCACCAGAAGGCGTGGACGCTCACCACCCCGTCAGCGCAGCAGGATCGCCTTCCTCGTTTCCACGACCCCGCCGAACCCGGCGCGGAAGACGTACGCGCCCGACGGCGCCTCTTTTCCTGTCGCATCGCGGCCATCCCATTCGACGACGTGGTCACCGACGGGATACCCTGTGTCGGCCAACTGCCGCAGCAACCGGCCGCGGAGATCGTACACGGCGATGTTCACGTGCTGTGCCGTACCGAGCGTGAAGGCAATCGCGGCTCGCGGGTTGAAGGGATTCGGCGTGATCGAGATCGCAGGCGCGACGACAGGTTCCTTGTCCGCATCCGACACGGGACTGAACGGTGCCGTCCCCTTGATCAGGAGTCCGTCGTAAGTCTCTCCCGTCAGCGAAACCTTGGTGTCGACGCACCGGATGCCGGTTTGCCCGAGACGGAAGTGGAACACCAGGTCGGTGATGCCGTCGCCGTCGACGTCTTCCTCGTGGCGCGCGGACCCGAACCTGTTCGCGTGGGCCTCCGCCGCCGCACCCGGGCCGCAGCGCACGGTCTGGTGGTCGATCCGACTGACGGGGAGCGCACTGCTGCCCAGGATTGCGAAGGGCAGCACGCCGCCGACGGCCGTGCAGTTGACGCTGTTCTCGGTCGACCCCGGCTTGAGGTCCACCGGAACGGTGACAGGCTCCGCGCACTGCCGGGCTGCGACATGAACGCCAGCGCTCTCGGTCATCACATGGATGTAGTCCCCGATGATCGTTGCATTCCTGATGTAGCCCGGCGCGCGCAGGTACTGGACAAACTCGGGCTTCCCCTGGTCCGTGACATCGACCACCTTCAGCGCCCAGCCGAGGGAGATGTAGCAGGTCTGCCTTTCGAAGGCCATGTCAGGGACGCCGGAGAACGACGAGTTCGACGCCTCGATCTCGCTCAGTCGCACAGGGTTCCTGACGTCGGACATGTCGTACAAGACCACGCGCCCGCCGTACACGACATAACCGGTGCTGCCGCGGACATGAATGTGGCTCGCCCATTCCAGCACAGGCATGGCAAGCGGTGAACCCGGGGACGCGGGATCGGAAACGTCCAGAAGCCACGTCGCCCCGGAGCCCGTGACGGCGAAAAGGTAATCGCCCGCGAGTTCCAATCCCACGACGGACTCTCCCACCAACACCGTCGAGACCAGCCTGGGCGCCGTCGGGTCCGAGACGTCGACGATGCGGACGCCCGCGGTGGAGCAGGCCACGAACGCGTGGTCCCCCCTGACCTCGAGGTCGTAGGTCAGTCCGGAGCCGGCCACCGTCCCCAGAAGCCGCGGCCGAGCCCCATCGGACACGTCCAGGACGCTCAGGAAATTGTTGTAGCCGGTGGCGGCGTACAGGAGGTCGCCACGGACATCGAGCGAACTGACCCACCTGATGTCGCCGGAAAGTGCCGTGATCGGCCCGACAAGCGTCGGGTGCGCGGGGTCGATGATCGACGCGATGGCGCCGCCCTTGGTCCAACTGGCGTAATAGGCGTGATCGCCGTGAACAGCAACGTCCCTTGACTGCTGGATGGCCATCGAGCCCAGCAGGGGCGCATCGTAGGGATTCGTCACGTCGATCGCCAGCATGCCGGAAGTCCTGGAGGTGTAGACCGTGTTGCCGACGGTGCGCAGCTGCACGACCACCGCGTCGGTTCCGACCTTGCCGCAGGCAACGGGATGCGCCGGGTCCCGAAAGTCGATCGCGCCTATGGTGCCGTCTCCCATCGCATACACCCAGGGCGGTGCCGCGTCGACCTTGCGGACATGCAGACCCAGATTGATGCTCCCCGATTCGCGGATGGCGCCCGTCGACGAGATGTCCAGCGCGACGACCCCGGCGCTGTCGCAGGCGAGAAACACCTTGTCACCCCTGGCACAGATACCCCAGATCTGGCCGGGGGCCGTATACCGCGACACCTCCGCCATCGTCGAAACGTCGCGTATGTCGTGGACCGTCAGGGTCTTGTCGTTTCCGACGAGCAACAGGCCGGGCTTGGCTGCGACGGGGCCGCCTCGACTCGTCATGGCCCGCCAACCGATATAACGGCGCTGGGCCGGATCGAAGGCGCAGATCTGCCCAGATGCGTTGTAGTAGATGATCCCGTTCTCGAGAACGGACGAGCCCAGGTCGCGCTTCTCCGAAATGATCCCGACAAGTCGCGGCGCGCGCGGGTCGAGCACCTCGACGAGACACAGGCCCCTGTCGCGGGTCATGACGTAGGCGACATCGCCCACGAGCTCGACCGATTCCGTCCACCCGTAGAAATTGATGGCGCTCAGCAGGGACATGTTCGCGGGGTCGCGGGCGTCGTAGATCGCGAAGCCTTCCCAGGTCACGGCGTAGATCAAGCCGTCGCGATACTCGAAATCGTACGGAGTCACGGAACTGTACGCATGGCCGATCTGCCGCATGTAGTTCGCGTATTCCATGCATTCGCCTGCAAGCGCGGTTTGGGGCGCCAGGAGCGTCGTCAGGAGGACGATCACGACCATCATGCGAGCAGACATTCCAGACCCCCAGGATTCGGACTTCGCGCGCGCGCCACGGACACCGTCAGGCACATGGGCGCATCATATCGACTATAGCATACAGCGCCGGACGATGGCGCCGGCTCAAAGGGCGGGCGGCGCCACAATGTAGACTCGCTTCATCCCGGATTCGTGCGGGAGGCGCGTCACCGCACCAGCTGCATCTTCACCCGCCCCACCCCGTCGTCCGTCACGAGGCGGCCGAGATAGGCCCCGCTGGCCACCTGCCCCCCGCGCTCGTCCGTCCCGTCCCAGGCCAGTGCGTGCGGGCCGGCCGGCATCGTCCCGGCGACCAGCACCTTCACGCGGCGCCCCGAGATGTCGAAGATCTCGAGCGTGACCTGCCCGGCGCGGGCCAGCGTGAAGCTGAGCGTGGTGCGCGGGTTGAACGGGTTGGGCGCCGCGGCAAGGCGCGGCGCGGGCGCCGGCGGCGTATTGCCCGGCACGCCCGAGGTGAACGACGAGTGCGCCCACAGGGCGATGTTGTCGAAGTACGCGGTGCCGGTGTCGGCGGCCGCGTTCGCGCCGCTGAACAGCAGGCGCACCCGGAAGCCGGGGTTGTTGGTGGCGTCGGGGATGTCCGACAGGTCCCAGTTCAGGACGGTGGGCGTCGTGGTCAGCGTCTTGATCCCGCCGCTCGCCACCCACACGTCGACACCCGGGCTCGTCGTGTACTCGAGCCGCACCTCGCGCGCGCCGCCGGGTGAGCGCCAGCCGGTCAGGGCCAGGCGGGCTCCCGCGCTCCCGATCATCGGCAGGACCATGCGCAGCTCGCGCGCGGTGGCCGGGTTGTGCGCGCGCAGGCTGCGCCCCGCGCCGGCGCCGTGCTGCGCGTTCAGGGCCACCCCCACGCCGGTGTCCAGGTAGCCGGCGCCGCTGCCCGGGTACGTCAGGGTCCCCGGCAATCCCAGGCACGAGTCGGCGGCCACCGTCGTGAATGTGCCCGACGCGCGGTCGTTGAAGTGCCAGTACTGCATCACCCACGGCTGGAAGTTGGCATCGGCGAACACGGCCGTGCGCGTGACGGGCGTGGTGCCCGGCACGATGACCAGCGTGGGCGATTTCTCGCCCGTCTCCTGCCAGCGCACGAAGGCGAAGCCCGCCTCGGGCAGCGCCGTCAGCGTGACGGCGTTGCCGCGGAAGTAGGTGCCGGTCCAGGGATACGGCTGGCCCGCGACCGGCAGCCCGGGCGTGGTGTCATCGATGACCAGCGTGTTGACGCGCACCGAGCCGCGCGCGGGAACGTCGACGTCGACCGTCACCGTGCCGGTGCCGCCGAGCCCGAACTTCTGCCAGTAGTGCTTGTACAGGTACGGCGGGCGGTTCTGCGTGAACTCCTTCAGCCAGTCCACCCACTGCTGCCAGTCCGTGCTGACGCCCCAGCGCGCGTACCAGCGCGGGATGGCCGGCGCGTACAGGTCGGCGTAGCCGTCGACGATCGGCATGAGGCGCGAGGACCGGAACGTCGAGTTCAGGCCGTCGGCCATGGCGTTGATGAAGTCGCGCCGGAATCCGTCGTTCTCCAGCAGGCCCCGCAGCAGCTCGGTCGACCACGCCGGCCAGTCGGTCGAGGTGGTGCCGCCCTCGAGCGTGTTGTAGTCGGCCCAGTGGAAGCACGCATCCATGTCCTTGAGCGACCAGCGCCACTTGCCATCGTGCCCGTAGGGGGCGCCCGCCACCGGCCCGGCGGTGTCCTTGCGCCACATGACGACGTTGTTGTCCGGCCAGTCCGTGTTCGAGGCGTAGATTTCCGTCGTGGCCCAGGCGATGTAGTTCGCCATGTCCATCAGCGAGTCGACGTGCGCGAACGCCGCCGGGTCGTTCATGTCGTGGGCGGCCACGTAGTCGCGCATGGCGCGGTAGGGCAGGTCGCTGCCGACCGGGCCGTCGTCGATCGCCGCGTCGTTTTCCAGGACGACCACGTCGCCCTCGTCGATGCCGTAGGCGCGCTCGTAGTAGAAGCGGCTGTACTCGTCGCGCAGGTTGGCCAGGCCCCAGTACTCGCCGTCCAGGAACTGGATCACCGGCCGGCCCGCCTGCGTGTCGAAGCCCTGCCCGCGGAACATGTCGTGCAGGCACAGGTCGCGGAAGCCCAGGTAGCACCAGTCGTCGCCGGAGCTGCGCACGCGGAAGCGCGCCCACTCGAAGTAGGGCAGGTCGGGGAACAACTGCGTGGAGAAGCCCGCGTCGCCGTACTGTGCGCCGGCGTACAGCTTCAGCGACTTCTGCGGCAGGCGCACCGTCCACGAGCCGCTGATGCGCACGCCGGCGTCCTGCGACAGCACCGTGGCGCCCG
>CAINDZ010000736.1 GCA_903847545.1 uncultured bacterium
ACGGGCCGCCCGCGGTTGTCGCGCACAAGCGATGTCCGGCAGTGCAGCAGCACCTTCGACCCGTCGGCGGCGATGTTCGCGACCTCGCCCTGCCAGTCGCCGTCCGCCAGCGTCCGCCTGACGATCTCGTCCTGCGTGGCGCCCATCGCCGGGTCGTCGCCCAGCGTAGAGACGCAGGCGCCGACGAGGTCGTCCCGGTTCCTCTGCAGCGACCGGCAGGCGGCGTCGTTGACGTAGACCACATTGCCCTGCAGGTCGGTGACGGTGACGCGGTCCTGGATATGGTCCAGGACCATCGCCTTGAAGGCGACGTCGGCCTCGGCCTCGCGCAGGCGCGTGATGTCCTGCAACGACACCAGCACCTGCGGCCTGCCGTCCAGCAGGATGGGAGCGGCCGACACCAGGACGTGCTTCAAGCCGGGTCCATCGCTCCCGTGAACGGGGACCGAGACGGGCAGCCCGTTGATGATGATGCCGTCGTTGATCGCGTGCAGGAGGGCCTGGCGCAGTTCGCAGGCGCCACAGTTCGGCCCGTAGCCGCAGCCCCGCTCGTCGTCGAGGTGGTTCAGGCACCCCAGCGCGGCGCCGCCGACGCGGTCGACCACGTCCTCGCGTGCCATGCCCGCCATGGCGGCCGCCGCCTGGTTCGCCTTGGTCACGCGCCTGTCGGCGTCGAGGATCAGGATGCCGACCGGGACGTGTTCGTGGATGGTCTCGAGTTCTATGGACCTGGCGCGGCGCTCGCGCTCGTCGCGGTCCAGGTCGGTCACGTCGGCAACGCGGATGGCGAGGTTCGTCACGGTCCCGTCTGCACCGCGGACCGGTTCGACCCGGTGTTCGAGCCGGCGACCGTCGACTTCCTCCATGTGGCACTCGCCCCGGCCGGTCTCCGCAACACGTCGACAGCGGCGGCGCTGCTGATCGGCGTCGTCGCGGGGCACGAGTTCGAAGTGGTTCTTGCCGACGACGTCGGACGGGGCGCGCAGCAGGCGATTGGCACCGGCGGTATTGATCTCGAGCACGGTGCCGTCAAGGGCCAGCAGCGACATGGCGTCGCCCATGGCGTCGAGCAGCGCGCGCACGTGATCCTCTGGTCCGCGGTCGTGGCTCATGGCCTGCCCTGGGTCGCGTTGTTGACGGTGGTGCGTGCCCCGTGGCGGGCGCGTCCGGGGCGGTCCTTGCACGATCCGTGCGCGGCCATGCTCGCGCCCGGTAGGCGTCAATGTGTTGTGAAATAGCGATTTGGCGGCGCGCGGGTGCGGGGGCGCGCATCCGGCCTGGGCATCCCGGGACCGCGTGGAAGAACATTTTTCCCTGTGATGTCTTCCGGTGCCCGGGGGTCAGGGTTCCGTTGCACCTGCCGCCTCCGGGGGCTATCGTGCCCGCGACCTGATCCGAACCGGGGGGCACATGCCGGAGTCCGCGACCACGAATAGCGCCCAGACCATACCGACGCCGGCCGCCGTCGCCCGCAGCGAGGGCCGCCGCGGCGCCGCCTTCGGCGCGTCGGCCTTCCTGTGGTGGGGCTTCGCGCCGCTCTACTTCAAGGCGGTCGGGGTGGTGGCCCCGCTCGAGGTGCTGGCCCACCGCATCACGTGGTCGCTGGTCTTCCTGGTCGTGCTGCTGGCGCTGCGCGGCCGCCTGCGCTCGACCTTCGCGATGTTCCGTGACCGCCGCACCATCCTGACGATGTCCCTGACCACCTGCCTGATCGCCGTCAATTGGCTCGTCTTCATCTGGTCCATCGCCAACGACCGCCTGGTGGAGGCCAGCCTGGGCTACTTCATCAACCCGCTGGTCAACGTGGCCTTCGGTGCCGTCTTCCTGCGCGAACGCCTGCGCCGCCCGCAGCTCGTGGCCGTCGGCCTGGCGGCGTGCGGCGTGGCCTGGCTCACCATCCGCCAGGGCCACGCGCCCTGGATCGCGCTGGTGCTGGCGATCAGCTTCGCGATCTACGGTCTGCTGCGGAAGCTGGCGCGGCCGAGCGGCCTGGAGGGCCTGACGCTGGAAACCACGCTGCTGGTCCCGCTGGCGGTGGGCTGGATGCTGTGGCGCCAGGCCCACGGCGCGCTGTCCTTCGGCACGGCCGGCTGGCGCATCTCGCTGCTGCTGTGCGCGGCCGGCCCGATCACGGCGCTGCCGCTCATCTGGTATGCGGAAGGTGTGCGCCGCCTGCGCTTCTCGACGATCGGCTTCCTGCAGTACCTGTCGCCCACCTTCCAGTTCCTGCTGGCGGTGGTGGCCTTCGGCGAGCCCTTCACGCGCATGCACGCCGTCGGCTTCAGCGCCATTTGGGCCGCCCTGGCGCTCTACACCTGGGACACGGCGCGGGGGTTGCGCCTGGCCGCGCGCTAGTGGAAGTCGTGGCTGGGACTCGGCACCGGCACCTGGCGCAGTTTCGGTTCCCAGATCGTGTCGATGATGATGTGCGACACGCCGTCCGCGGTCTGGATCTTCCCGCTGACGCCCATCAACGACAGCGTGCGCGCCAGCACGCGGAACCGCTCCCACACGTCGTTCCAGGCCAGCGCG
>CAINDZ010000737.1 GCA_903847545.1 uncultured bacterium
CCCTTGGCCGTGGTCCAGAAGTCGTCGGCGAGGTCGCCCGCCGGCTGGACCAGGCCCCCTTCGAGGACGATCTCATGCTCCGAGGGTGCGCGATGATGCCGTGGACCGCGTGACTCCAGCACGACCTTCGCTTCGGACGTGCCCGTGATCAACGCGGCGGCCAGCAGCACCAGCG
Organism: uncultured bacterium; assembly: GCA_903847545.1. GTDB lineage: Bacteria > Krumholzibacteriota > Krumholzibacteriia > LZORAL124-64-63 > LZORAL124-64-63 > CAINDZ01. The sequence continues at coordinate 176 of CAINDZ010000737.1, forward strand.
ACGCGACGGTTGCGGTTCCGTTTCCCGGGTTACGCATGGTCATCCGCTCCTGAGGTGGTGGCACCCCGCGGGGGCCTGTGTCCGGCACGACAGGTTGTCCCCTTGCACGGACGATGCCCGCGCGGCGTCGAAAGGCCCATCACTTGTAACCGATTGTGCCGCTTGCGTCCACGGCTTCGGGCAGGGCTGGCTGTACCGCGTGCGGACGGACTCTGCTGACTACGCCCCGGGACAGGCCGACGCCGGAAGTGGACACCCGGGGCGGTCGGCGGCGGACCGAGGTCGCCTCAGGTGCACAAGCGCGACCGCTCGAGCTGGTCCTCGACCGCGGCCAGCAGCACCACGGCGTCGAACGGCTTGGTGATGTACTTGGCCACGCCGCCTTCGCGGGCGCGGCGGTAATCCTCCTCGTTCGTGCGCGCGGTCAGGTAGATGACGGGGATGTGGCTGGTCGCCGCGATGTGCCGCAGCCGCTCCACCACCACGTGGCCGTTGCCCGCCGGCATCCCGATGTCCAGGATGATGAGGTCCGGCTGGTGCTCGATGGCCGCCTTCGTGGCACCCAGGCCGTCCATGGCCGAGACGACCTGGTAACCCGCGGCGCCCAGCCTCAACGACAGGCTGTGCACGATGTCGGGCTCGTCGTCCACCACGAGGATCTTGCCCTTGCTCATCGCCAGGCTCCTTCCACTGCCGGGGCCTCCGTGGCCGCCAGCGCCCGCCATGCCGATGCCGGCGGCACGGCCGCAGGCGTTCCCGTCTCGTCCACCGCGACCACGACCCATTCGAGCACCGCGTCGGCTTCGCCGGCGGGGGCGAGCTGCGCCAGGCCGGCCGTCCAGGCCAGCGCGCCCTCGGCGCCGCCGCGCACGAGCGCCAGCAGCGTCGACACGCCCAGCACCGGCACCACGGCGCGGCGTTCATCCATGCCCGCGATCGCCTGGCCCGCCGCCGTCACGAGCCACTCGGGCACCGGGCCGCCCAACCGGTCGCGCAGCAGCACCAGGCTCCACGGCTCCCAGCGCCGCGCCGCCTGACGCACCGCGTCGCCGCAGAACGCGCGCAGGTGCGCCTCGGGTGTGTAGCGCGGCAGGGTGAACCCGAAGATGGAGCCCGTGCCCGGCGTGCTGACCAGGTCCAGGCGGCTGTCCTGCAGTTCCAGCAGGCGCGTGGCGATGGCCAGCCCCAGGCCGAGGCCCTGCTCGCCGGGACCGTCGCGCCGGTCGACCTGCGTGTACTTGCGGACGATGCGATCGCGGTGCGCGGGCGAGATGCCCGGGCCGTGGTCCGCGACCTCCACCGTGACCTTGTCACCGAGCCTCCGCACGCGGATGCGGATGACGCCCCCGGCCGGCGAGTACTTGGCCGCGTTGTCCAGGAGCTGCACGAGCGCGTTGGCCACCAGTTCGCCGTCGGCCAGCACCTCGGCATCACCGCGCCGCACGGGCAGCGACAGCTCGACCAGCTTGCCTGCGGCGCGGCAGCGGCCGGCCAGCGCGGCGGCGCGCTCGCGCACCAGCTCGGCCAGGTCGACCGACCCGCGACCGAGGCGCATGCGGCCCGACTCGACGCTGTCGAGGTCGACCAGGTGCTCGACGATGCCGCCCAGCCGGCGGCAGTTGCGCAGCGCGGTCTCCAGGCAGCGCCGCTGCTCGTCGTTGATGGGCCCGACGACCTCGTCGTGCACCAGCGAGCAGAACTCCTTCATCGCCGTGAGCGGCGTGCGCAGCTCGTGGCTGGCGGCGGCCAGGTAGTCGGACTTCAGCAGCGCGGCTTCCTCGAGCTGCGTGTTGGCCCGGCTCAGGCTTTCGAGAAGCCGCTCGCGCACGAGCTGGCTGCGCTTCAGCTCGAGGAAGACCGCGACCTTGGCGCGGATGACGTGAGGGTCGAGCGGCTTGAACAGGTAGTCGACGGCGCCGGCGTCATAGCCGCTGAAGATGTGCTGGCGGTCCTTGCTGATCGCCGTCACGAAGATGACGGGGACATGCCGCGTGCGCTCGTGGCTGCGCATCAGGGTGGCGACCTCGAAGCCGTCCATGCCGGGCATCTGCACATCCAGCAGCACCAGCGCGAAGTCGTGCTCCAGCATCAGGCCCAGGGCCTCGTTGCCCGACAGCGCGGTGTGGATGTTCACGTCGTCGCGCGCCAGCAGCTGGCTGAGCGACTGCAGGTTGGCCTCGCGATCGTCGACGATCAGGAGGTTCAGTCGCGCGGCGCCGTTCGCGTTCGGGGCGCTCATGCCGGCACCTCCTCGGGCGCGGCGGCGGCGCGCCGGGCCTCGGCCGGCCTGGCCAGTCCGGCCAGCGTCGCGCACAGCCGCGTGCCCAGGCCGTCGGGGTCCAGCACGGGCAGGCCGGGCGGCATGTCGGCCGTCGCGGGGATGCGCCCCGCCAGGACGACGACGCGCGCCCCCGATTCCATGGTGGATGTCCACCAGGTGCGCCGCTCGGCGGGCGGCAGGCCGGCCAGCACCTGCGGACGCACCAGGACCAGCGCGCGCGGCGGCAGGTCGCCCAGGCGCGCCAGGCAGGCCGCCGGGTCGCGGGCCACCTGGACCGTCGCGCCCGCCGACTCGAGCAGCGCCGTGAGCCGGTACACCGACCGCATGTCGCCGTCGATCATCAGCACGCGACGCCCGGTCAGCAGGCCGGCGACCGGCTCGCGCTCGGCGGCAGCCGCCGGCATCGGCAGGGAGAACGGCTCGACCGGGGGCACGGCCGCGAGCACGATGCCGACGCCGTCGTCGACGGCGTTGCCCCGCGCGACCGGCTGCAACGGCAGCCGCAGCGTGAAGGTGCTGCCGACGCCGACCTCGCTGGCCACGGTGATGCGGGCACCCAGCAGCTCGGCCAGCTTGCGGCAGATGGAGAGCCCCAACCCCGAGCCGCCGAAGCGCCGGGCGATCGAGCCGTCGCCCTGGGTGAACGCCGCGAACAACGCAGGCAACACCTCGGGGCTGATGCCGATGCCCGTGTCGGACACCACGAAGTCGATGGCCGGCTCGCCGTCGAGCGGTTCTGCCGGCGGCGCCACCACCAGGCTGACCGAGCCCTGCTCGGTGAACTTGAGCGCGTTGTTGAGCAGGTTCTTCAGGATCTGGCTCAGGCGCGTCGGGTCGGTGCGGCACAGCGCCGGCGCCTGCGGATCGACCTCGACCCGCAGGTCAAGGCCGCGGCGCTGGGCCAGGGGGCGGTACAGCGCCGTCAGCGAGGCGGCCAGGTCGGAGACCTCGATGTCCTCGGGATAGATCTCGAGGCGGCCCGCCTCGGCCTTCGTGAGGTCGAGGATGTCGTCGATGATGACCAGCAGCTCGCGCCCCGCCCGGTTGATGACCTGGGCCGCATCGACCTCGTCGGCCCCCAGCCGCCCGCACCGGTTCTCGACCAGGACCTGCGACAGCAGGAGCATGCTGTTGAGCGGCGAGCGCAGCTCGTGCGTCATGTTGGCCAGGAACTCGTTCTTGTAGCGGTCGGACCTCTGCAGCCGGATGTTCGTCTGCTGCAGTTCGTGCTGCTGGGCGGCGAACGCCGCCGCGTGGCGGCGCGTCTCGTCCAGCAGCAGCTGCACGCGCTCGCGTGCGCGGCGCGTGTCGAGCGCGATCGCCACCGGCTCGGCGGTGTCGGCCAGGACCTCGCGCTGGTCGTCGGTCAGGTCGCGGTCGAGCATGAAGACGGCGACGCCCTTGACGCGCCCGGTCAGGTGGTACGGCACGGCCAGCAGGCGCGAGCCGTCGGCGGCGGATTCCGTCTCGAGCCGGCGCTCGCTGGCCGCGCGCCCGACCAGCCCTTCGCCCAGGCGGATCTCGGCGGCCGGCAGGTCGGCGATGCGCGCGCCCGTGTGCGCCGCCGGTTCCAGCCTCTGCCCGCCCTGCATCAGGTAGAAGGCGCCGCCCCGCGCCTGGCAGCATCCGCCCAGGACATGCAGGACGGCCCGCGCAAGGCCCTTGGACGAGGGCGCCGAGCGCAGTGCGCGCCGCAGCGAGACCTGGACCTGGGCGTGCCCGGCGTGGCGTGCGGCCAGCCGGCGGGCCGCCTCGCGCTCGCGCGCCAGCGAGGTCACGCGATCGGCCACCAGCGCCACCTCGAGCGGGGCGCCGGCCGGCACCTCGCAGCGCGTTGCATCGCCCGACAGGCGGCTCGCGCGCTCGAGGTCCTGCAGCGGGCGCACCGAGTAGCTGGCCAGCCAGGCGGCCACCAGCACCGAGAATGCGGCGAGCGCGATCACCAGCGCCGGCGGCACGGCGCCCGGCACGAGCCCCGCGACAAGGGCCAGCGGCGTGCACGAGGCCAGCGACAGCCACAGCCACAGGCGCGCCCGCAGGCTGCGCCGCCTGGCGATGTCCGGCCTTTCGCGATGGTGCTCCGACCGTTCCCTGAGCATGCCCCCGCACTCTCCCCCGGCGGCCCGGCCGCGCCATGAATGAGACGCGCACGCCGGTGCCGGCCTGTCCGTTTTCGTCCGGATACGGGAATGCTTTATCAAAGAGACGGCCCGGCACTTCCCAGCCGCCGAACCCTCCCGGCGGGGGGCCTCGGGAGCCTGTCGGCAGGGCCTTCGCCGTGGTACATTGGCCGCGGCCA
>CAINDZ010000738.1 GCA_903847545.1 uncultured bacterium
CTGGCCCTGCTGGTCCGGCGCGACTGCGGCAGCGCCTCGCCGTTGTTCAGCCTGACGCTCGTGTTCGGGATCTTCGTCCTGTTCGAGGCCACCGGCCTGCGACAGGAGATGGGCAAGCAGGCCCGCCTGCTCAACGACCTGCGGGAGGCGCTGGCTGCGGGTACGCCGTGGCCCGGCGGTCGGTTGCGCGAACTGGTCGGCCACACCTGGGGCGAGGTCGTCGGTGGCGTGGTCTTCGGGTTCCTGGCGTACTGGTGGCTCGGGGGGCTGGTCAGGGGTCCGCAGCCGTGACGGCACTGCTACGGGAATCATTAAATTTTGGGTTGACACCGCCTTTCGGCACATTACTGTCCCGGGCAGGAGCTGAGCCCGGGGGGTGAGGCCCTTTCGACATAGATGCGCCGCCGGGGCCCGCGCGCCCGGGCGGGGTGGACAGGCCCGCGATCATGATCGAAAGGATTCGGCATGCGCGTCGTAGCTCTGGCCAACCAGAAGGGTGGCTGCGGAAAGACGACCACCGCGACCAACCTGGCCGCGGCCCTCGCCCAGATGGGACACAAGGTCCTGCTCATCGACAATGACCCGCAGGGGCATGCGACCCTGTCGTTCGGGTTCCGCGAACGCGATTTCACGCTCAGCACCTACGACCTCTTCCTGACCACGGACATCCTGGTCGAGGATGCATTCCTCGAGATCGACCCGAACCTGCACCTGGTGCCGGCGGGCGTCGAGTTGAGCGCGGTCGACATGGCGCTGGCCCGCGAGGCCGAGAAGGAGCTGCGCCTGCGCGCCACGCTGCGCCGCAGCTCGCTGCCCTACGACTACATCCTCATCGACTGCCCGCCGAGCGTTGGCCTGCTCACCTTCAACGCGCTGCTGGCCGCCGGCGAGGTGATCATCCCGGTCGATCCCAGCTGCTACAGCCTGCAGGCCGTGCGCAAGATGCGCGAGACGCTGTCCATGCTGCGGCAGAAGAAGGGGCACGACGTCGTGCCGCGCATCCTCATGTCGGCGTTCGACACGCGCCCGCTGTTCGTGCGCAAGATCATGGAGGAGCTTGCGGAGCTGTACCCCGAAGAGTTGATGGAGACCATCATCCACCACACCGTCCGCTTCCGCGAGGCGGCCGGCGCCGGGCAACCGGTGGCGCGCCTGGACGCGGATTCGCGCGGCGCCCACGACTTCCGCATGCTGGCCCGGGAGGTGGCCGGACGGGAGGCCAGCGTGGCGGTCACCGCGCTGGACCACTGGACGGCGCTGTTGCACGGGCCGCAGGTGACGAAGGCCGGGGTGCACTTCGAGGCCGACTTCCCGCGGGCGCGTTCGGTGCGCCTGACGGGCACGTTCTGCGACTGGTCGGCCAAGGGCCTGCCCCTGACGCGGCGCGAGGACGGGATCTGGGAGTCCTTCCTGATGCTCGAGCGCGGCAAGTACCAGTACCGATTCATCGTTGATGGGGCGTGGCTGCCCGATCCCCACAACGGCGAGACGGCGCCGAACGAGTTCGGCGGCGCCAACAGCCTGGTGACCGTGAGCTGAGAGCCCGGGACGGCGCCCCGCGGCGCCGTCCCGTTCGCCGCCGACCGGAGACTGCACCATGAGCCGACACCCGCGTCCTGCCGCGCCCGTGGCGCGCGCGCACCACATCGACGCCATCGCGCA
>CAINDZ010000739.1 GCA_903847545.1 uncultured bacterium
CGAGGCGACCGAGCTGCCCGACTACGGCCTGCGGGCGCTGGTGGCCGAGGACAACAAGTTCAACCAGGTGGTCGTGCGGAACCTGGCGCGGCGCATCGGCATCGCCGTCGACATCGCCGAGAACGGCGAGGAGGCCGTGCGCATGGTGGGCGACGGCGCCTACGACCTGGTCTTCATGGACATCCGCATGCCCGTGATGAACGGCTACGAGGCGGCCCAGCGCATCCGTGCCCGCGACGACGCGATCGCGCGCATCCCCATCCTGGCCCTGACCGCCGAGGCCACGCGGGCCGACGTCCAGCAGTGCCTGGACGCGGGCATGGACCAGCACCTGGCCAAGCCGTTGCGCATCGCGGACGTGGTGGCGGCCATCGACAGGCTGGGGCTGCCGGCGCGGCAGACGGCCTGAGGGCTCAGGCCTGGCCTTCCATCGCGGCGGGCGGGTCCTCGCGGCGCTGCTGCAGCCGGCGGTTCTGCGCCGAGACCAGGTGCTCGATCATCCGCAGGTCCCGCTCGTTCAGCCGCAGCGCCGTGTCCACCCAGATCTTCGTGATGGTGATCAGTTCCTCGTAGGTGACCGGGTTGATCACCTGGCGCACGCGGTTCATCGCGTTGTGCGCGTTTCCCTGCTTCTGGTGCCGCCGGATGAAGTGCTCGACCGCGTGCTCCCCGTGGCCGTCCTCGACCACCAGGTCGACCAGCCCCAGCTCCTGCATGCGCCGCGCGGTCATCAGCTCGCCGCTCATGATGATGCGTTCGGCGATGTCCGGGCTCAGCCGCCGGATCAGGAAGCTGTAGGCGCCCATGCCCGGGATCAGGTTGAACAGCACCTCGGGCAGGCCGAACTTCGCGCTCTCCTCGGCGATGACCACGTTGCTGGAGATGGCGGCCTCGAAGCCGCCGCCCAGGGCGTCGCCCTGCACCAGGGTGATGGTCGTCAGCGGCTGCTCGAAGCTGACGCAGTTGGGGTACAGGACGTCGATGCACGCCTTGGCGTAGCGGAACAGGCCCTCGCGGTCGCGCTGCCGGATCATGCCGGCGAACAGCTGCAGGTCGCCGCCCAGGTTGAACACCCCGGGCACCGCGCTGGCCAGGATCATGTAACGGATCGGCAGGGATTCCCCGTCGGTGCCGGGCCCCAGGTTGACCTGCTCGACGCGGTGCTGGAACCGGCGCAGCTCGTCCAGCAGGTCCAGGTTGAAGCACGGCCGGCCGCGCGGGCGCAGGTGGTACCACAGCGCGTGCAGCTGGGGGTCGAACCTGACCGCCAGTTGCTCGTAGGGTCCCCACAGCCTGGGAAGTCCGAAGGACTGTTTCACGTGCCGGCTCCTGGTGTCGCGTCATCCCCGGCGCCCTGCAGGCCGGGCCACCACGAGACTAGCACCCGGTCTTTCGAGTCGTAAACAATTGCCAATGCTAATTTTATAGGTATTTTCTTTAGAATTTTCCTGAGGTTGGCGCCGGCATTTTTCTCAACTGCGACGGTTGCGGGCCGAAAACCGGAGTGGAAAGGATGGTGAGGCGCCGCCGGTTGCAACAGCCCGCGGACACCGCCCGCCCCGCACCATGACGCCTGTTTCCCGTTGGTCTCCCGAGCAGGATGAGGCCCCGTCCGACTACCGCGAAAGCGCCGATCGCGAGCAGGTCCGCGAATGGGGGCTGCGCGCCGGGCGCCAGCTGGAGGAGGGGAAGGTGCGCGAGGCCGAGCTGACGCTGCGGATGGCGCTGGCCAAGGCGCCGACCGACCCGCGCTGCCGGTCGCTGCTGGCCATCTGCCTGGCCACGGGGCGGGGGAAGCTGCAGACGGCCGAGAAGCTGGCGCGCGGGGTCGTCGAGCAGGACGCCGGCGATCCCGTTGCCCAATATGCCCTCGGCCGCGTGCTCATCGAGACCGGCGACCGCCGCCAGGCGTTCCGCTGCTTCGCCAGGGCGCGCGCGCTGGCCGGCGCCGACAAGGCCCTCAAGGCCTCGGTGGCCCGCCAGGACCCGCGGCGGGCCAAGGTGTTCCGGTCGCTGCCGCGGGACCACGCCCTGAACGTGTTCTTCGGCCGCCTCTTCCGGCGCCTCGGCGGCCGTCGCCGCTGAGGCCGTCTCAGCGCCGGCGCCAGGCCGTCAGCTGGCTGACCGTGTGCTGGTGCTTGCGGCGCGTCTCGCGGATGACGAACGGCACGTCCAGCGGCTCGCCCGCGGGCTCGAAAGCGCCGGCCAGGGCCGCGCGCAGCGCCGCCAGCGTCGTCACGTTCTCGCCGTCGACCTTGCGCCCGCCCAGCCACTTGTCCCGCGGCGTGAATTCCTCCAGCCATGTGTAGGGCGACAGCAGCACCAGCAGGCCGCCGGGATTGATGCGGCCGGCGATGTCGGCCAGGAACCGCGCGGGGTCGTACAGCCGGTCGACCAGGTTGGCCGCCAGCACCAGGTCGTAGCCCGTGAACTGCGGCTTCAGGTTGTGGGCATCGCCCTGCCGGAACTCGACGCGGCCGGCGGTGGCCGCCAGGCCGAGGTCCGCCAGCGACTGCTCGCGGAACGACACCAGCTCGCCCTCGTCGGGGATCGCGTAGCGGATGTGCCCGTTCTCCTGCATCTGGTGGCAGACGCGGATGAACCGGGCCGAGAAGTCGATGCCCGTCACCTCGCCGCAGAACCGGGCCAGCTCGAACGAGGCCCGGCCCGTGGCGCAGCCCAGGTCCAGGGCCCGGGCCGGCGCGCGCCCGGCGCACAGGTCGCGGCAGATCTCCGCGCAGCGGACGGCGAAGTTGGGCACGCCGAAGTGCGCGTCCCCGTAGTGGAACTCGCAGTACTGCGCGACCAGCTCGTCGGTCTCGTACACGTCGTCGCGCACGACCACCGCCTGCTCGGACTCGACGCAGCGGAAGCCGGCGTGCTGGAGGAAGTGGCGACGGAAGGCGTACCGGCTGTGGCGCGTGGCCTCGTTGCCTGTCGAGATCCACGAGCCGCCCTTGATCAGGTTGTGCTTGCCGTCGAAGGTCGGCGTCGAGAAGTCGTCGTACAGCGGGTGCACGGCGAAGCCGGTGAACCCGTTGATGGGCGTCTCGGTCCACTGCCAGACATTGCCCAGCACGTCGCCGAAGCCGCCGTGCACGTGGGCGTCCACGGGCGTCGACGAGGCCCAGCCGGCCAGGTCGATGTTGCCCGGCGCCGCATCCCACGCGTGCCGGTCGGGCAGGCCGGCCTGATCCAGCAGGCGGTACCATTCGGCCTCGGTCGGCAGCCGGATGGGCCGCCCCTCGCGCGCCGCCTTCCAGTTGCACCAGGCCTTCGCCTCGAGCTGGTTCACCTCGACCGGCCAGTTGCCCGGCAGCGGGATCTCCTCGGCCAGGCAGCGCAGGTTCCAGCCGCCGCCCGGCTGCGGCACCCAGAACTGGGGATGCGTCGCCTTGCGGAACTGCCGCCAGGCCCAGCCTTCGGCCGTCCACCAGCGCTCGTCCGTGTAGCCGCCGTCGTCCATGAAGGCGCGGAACTCGTCATGGCTCACCAGGAACGTGCCCGCGCGGAACGCGGACACGGCCACGTCCTCGCGCCCGTACTCGTTGTCCCAGCCGTAGAAATGGTGGTCGCGCGGCTTGCCCAGCGTGACGAGGCCGCCGGCCACGTCGCGCCAGCCGTTGATCGGCGCCGGGCCCCGGTCCGGGCACACCGGCCACTCCGGCAGCGGGCGCAGCAGCGACAGCGGCAGCTGGCGGATGAGCACGGAACTCGTCTCGAGGTGGATCCGCTCGTGCTCGATGCCCATCAGCACGGGCCAGAAGGGGTCGTCCCAGGTGATCGGCATCGTCACCGGCAGCGTGGCGATGACCTTCTCGACCACGGCGCGCACCTGGTCGCGGTAGGCGTAGACCTCGGCCACCGCCGGCCAGTCGTAGTGGCGCTCGTCGAGGTCGTCCCAGCTCATCTCGTCGACGCCGATGGCGAAGATCGACTCGAAGCGCGGGTTCACGCGTCCGGACACGAGCCCCGCCAGCGTCAGCTTGTTGACGAAGAAGCAGGCCGTGTGGCCCAGGTAGAAGATGAGCGGGTGCCGCAGCGGGTCGGCCCGTCGCGTGTAGGCCTCGTCCACGGCCATGACCGCGAACAGTCGCTCGTAGGTCTCCCAGCTGTCGCGGAACGCGGCGAGGATCTCGGCGCGCTTGTCCTCGGCGGACGGGTTCCCGGCCGCGTCGAGGCGGACGGAAGGAAGGGCCTGCTTCATGTGCCACCCCCGGGGGGCCTGGTCCGGTCTTGCCTGGTCGGTTCCCGGGCAAAGATAATGCACGCCGACCGCCCCGCCCACCGCGATTGCGCCCTTGCGGCGGGCGGCGATCTCATCGACCATGAGGGCGTTTGCCGGCCACCGGAACCAGGAGCGTGCCTGTCATGTCCCAGCAGTCGCATCCCCAGTTGAACGCCATCGTGATGCAGCGGATCGAGGTGGCGCCCGGCCTGATCATCATGCGCGTGTGCCCCGACGGCTGGGACCTGCCCGACTTCGAGGCCGGCCAGTTCGCCGTGCTCGGCCTGCCGCAGGCGGCGCCGCGCGTGCCGCTGTCCGACGAGGAGGAGCCGACGGGCGACGCCCCGGACCGCCTCATCCGGCGCGCCTACTCCATCGCCTCGTCGTCGCTGGAGAAGGGCTACATCGAGTTCTACGTGACGCTCGTGCACTCGGGCCGCCTGACGCCGCGCCTGTTCGCG
>CAINDZ010000740.1 GCA_903847545.1 uncultured bacterium
CGCCCCCAGCGACTGGTTCCTGCTGGGCACCAGCGACGGCGGCGTGAACCGCACGACGTCCGGCCCGACCGGCTTCACGATGCCGGTGACGGGCATGGTGACGACGCAGTTCTACGGCATCGACAAGAGCCCCGGCGTCAGTGCCTACTTCGGCGGCACGCAGGACAACGGCACGTGGCAGTCGGGCGCCGACCCGGCGGCGGTGTCGGCCTGGGACTTCCGGATCGGCGGCGACGGCTACGAGACCTCGTGGCACTTCGACGACCCGCTGAAGCTCATCGGCGGCTACCAGTACAACGGCCTGCAGCGCTCGGTGGACGGCGGCGCCAGCTGGTCGTCGGCCACGTCGGGCCTGACGAACACCAGCAGCACCAACGCGCCGTTCATCACCAAGATCGGCAAGAGCCAGAAGCGCCCCGACACCATCTTCGCGGTGGGCTCGACGGGCGTGTGGAAGTCGACGAACTTCGGCCAGAGCTGGACCGCGACGGCCATTTCGGCCGCCAACTGGGGCACGATCGGCTCGTTCCACAGCGTGCGCGTCTCCGAGGCCAACCCCGACGTCGTGTGGGCCGGCGCCCGCATGGACGCCTCGGGCAAGATCATGGTCTCGACGAACAACGGCGCGACGTTCACCGCGACGTCGCTGTACCCGCTGGCCACGATGGGCGGCATCTCGGGCCTGGCCACGCACCCGACCGAGCCCAACACGGCCTACGCGCTGTTCGGCTTCGCGCAGCGCCCCAAGATCCTGCGCACGACCGACCTGGGCGTGACCTGGAACGACATCACCGGCTACAACGGTTCGGGCGTCAACAGCAGCAACGGCTTCCCCGACGTGGCCGTGTACGACCTGCTGGTGTGGCCGAACAACCCGCTGCGCCTGTGGGCGGCGACCGAGATCGGCATCGTCGAGTCGCTGAACGGCGGCGCCACGTGGGCCCTGGCCAACGCGAACCTGCCGGCCGTCGGCGTCTGGCGCCTGGTGAACGTCGAGGACGAGATCATCGCCGGCACGCACGGCCGCGGCGTGTGGTCGATGACCGACGCCTCGCTCGAGGACGGCCGCACGTTCAAGCCGCTGTTCAACCACATGGTGCAGCCGCCCACCGGCGCGATGAGCCTCGAGTTCAACCTGCGCTCGGTGTACGACTCGACGCAGGTGTGGGTGGACGGCGCCAAGGTGGCGGTGTTCGGCCCGAACACGAAGCGCCAGGTGTCGTCGGTCAACGTGCCGGTGCTGGTGGCCGGCACGAAGACGGCCTTCGCGCGCTCGTTCAAGGGCGGCACCAGCTACGATTCCGTCACGCGGACGCTGGCGGCGTCGGTGCTCGGCACGCCGACCTTCAGCTACACCAGCGCCCTGAACAGCGCGAGCGACTTCACGCTGTCGCTGTTCTCGATCCAGACGCCGAGCGGCTTCCTGGATCCCGCGCTGCACTCGAACCACAACTACGCCGCCGCGACCACCCCGATCGCGATGCTGAAGACGCCGATCAAGATCGGCGCCAACTCGTCGCTGTCGTACAACGAGATCGTCATGGTCGAGCCCGGCGATCCCGGCGCCGTCTTCGGCGACCAGGCGTTCTGGGACTACGTGGTGGTCGAGGGCAGCCGTGACGGCGTGACCTGGCTGCCGGTGGCGCCGGGCATCGACGCCAACTTCGACGAGGAGTGGCTGGCGCTCTACAACGCCGGCACGGCGCCGACCGAGGACCAGTACCGCCCGCACGTGACGCACCTGAACGACACGTTCAACGCCGGCGAGACGATCCTGCTGCGGTTCCGCCTGTTCGCCGACTCGTCGGTCCAGGGCTGGGGCTGGGCGATCGACGACATCAACATCACCAACACCTACGTCTCGGGCGCGGGCGACGTGCCGGCGGCCGTGACGCTGGCGCAGAACTACCCGAACCCCTTCAATCCGGCGACGACCATCAGCTACTCGCTGGCGAAGGACACCCAGGTGGAGCTGAAGATCTTCGACGCGCGCGGCGCCCTGGTGCGCACGCTGGTCGACGGCCAGGTGGCCGCCGGCGAGCAGCGCGTGGCCTGGGACGGGCGCGACAACGCGGGCCGGCAGTCGGCGGCGGGCGTGTACCTGTACCGGCTGCGGGCCGAGGGACGCGATCTGCAAAAGAAGATGACGCTGGTCAAGTGACGCTGGCTGGCGTCGCCACCGGCGCCCTGACACAACGATGCGGCGGGCAGTCCTCGCGCCTTTGGCGCTGCGGATAGCCCGCC
>CAINDZ010000741.1 GCA_903847545.1 uncultured bacterium
CACCGCGACCGCAAGAGCATCATCAGCCAGCGCGAAATCGGCTGTGACACGACCAGTTACGCCGACGCCCTGAAGCATGTCCTGAGGCAGGATCCGGACGTCATCCTGATCGGCGAGATCCGCGACGCGGAATCGATGAAGATCGCGATCACGGCGGCCGACACCGGGCACCTGGTGCTCAGCACCATGCACACGATCGACGCGACGCAGACCATCAGCCGCATCATCTCGTTCTTCCCGCCGCACCAGCACCAGGAGATCCGTTACCTGCTGGCCTCGACGCTGCAGGCGGTCATCTCGCAGCGCCTGGTCGCGGACTCCGACGGGCTGCGCCGGCTGCCCGCCTGCGAAATCCTGATCTCGACGAGCACGATCCGCGAGTACATCCGCGAGCCCGAGAAGACGGTGATGATCCGGCAGGCCATCCAGGAAGGCTACGTCCAGTACCAGATGCAGACCTTCGACCAGTCGTTGATGCAGCTCTACCGCGAGAACCGCATCACCCTGGACACGGCGCTGCAGGCCAGCAGCAACCCGCACGAGTTCATGCTGCGGGTCAAGGGCATCCAGGGCAGCTCGGACACGAACTGGCAGCGTTTCGAGGGGCAGCCGGACGACGGCAAGCCGGCCATGACGCGCATCTGAGCCGGCAACTCGCGCCTTTCCCGCAAGGCGACCCGGGCCCCGCCGCCCGGGTCGCCTTCATTTGTGGAACTTGGCGAGTGCCATCCGGTTGCAGCGCTCCCGGCGGCGCCCGGGGCATTTGGCGCGGGCGCCCGTTTTCCCTTGCCAACGGCAGGGGCGGACCCCAGAATGGGCCGTTGTCGAACCGCGGCGGACCTGGCGACAGGTCGGCGCGCAGGTGTTTGTCCCCAAAGCAGGAAGTCGCGGATGTTCAAGAAGATTCTCGTGGCCAACCGGGGTGAAATCGCCCTGCGCATCATGCGCGCGTGCCGTGAACTCGGCGTGCAGAGCGTGGCCATCCACTCGACAGCGGACGCCGACTCCCTCCACGTGAAGTACGCCGACGAATCGGTCTGCGTCGGCAAGAAGACCAGCGCCGAGAGCTACCTGCGGATCCCCAACATCATCGCCGCGGCCGAGATCACCGGGGCCGAGGCCATCCACCCGGGCTACGGCTTTCTGGCCGAGAACGCGCACTTCGCCGAAATCTGCGTCGACAACGGGTTCACGTGGATCGGGCCCGGCCCGGACGTCATCCGCAGCATGGGTGACAAGGCCACGGCGCGCACGATGGCCGTCGAGGCCGGCGTGCCCGTCGTGCCGGGCACCGGGCTGGTCGACAGCGAGGACGAGGCCGCGGCGGCCGGCGAGCGCTTCGGCTTCCCGGTCATCATCAAGGCGACCGCCGGCGGCGGCGGCAAGGGCATGCGCGTGGCCTGGGACGAGGCCGAGCTGCGCAAGAACTACGTGGCCGCGCGGACCGAGGCCAAGGCGGCCTTCGGCAACGACGGCGTCTACATCGAGAAGTACCTGGTCAGCCCGCGGCACGTCGAAGTGCAGTTGATGGGCGACAACTTCGGGCACATCCTGCATTTCGGGGAGCGCGACTGCTCGGTGCAGCGCCGCCACCAGAAGCTGATCGAGGAAGCCCCGTCGCCGGCCGTAACGCCGAAGCTTCGCGGCGAGATGGGCGCCGCCGCCGTGCGCCTGGCCGAGCGCGTGAACTACCGCAGCGCGGGCACGGTCGAGTTCCTGCTCGACACCGACGGCTCGTTCTACTTCATGGAGATGAACACCCGCATCCAGGTCGAGCACGGCGTGACCGAGCTGGTGACCGGCATCGACCTGATGAAGTGGATGATCCGGGTCGCCGCGGGCGAGCCGTTCGACTTCGTGCAGAAGGACATCGCCGTCAAGGGGCACTCGATCGAGTGCCGCATCAACGCCGAGAACCCCGAGCGCGACTTCATGCCGTGCCCGGGCCGCGTCTTCTACTACCATGCGCCGGGCGGGCCGGGGGTGCGTGTGGACACGCACATCTACTCGGACTACCTCGTCCCGCCGCACTACGATTCGCTGCTGGCGAAGATCATGACCCACGGCAAGAACCGCGAGGAAGCGATCGCACGGATGCGCCGCGCCTTGACCGAGTGTGTGTTCGAGGGGCTGCCGACCAGCACCCCGTTCCACCTCGAAGTGCTGCACAATCCCGTCTTCCTGTCAGGGAAGGCGACGACCCGCTTCCTGGAAGAGGAAATCTCCCATCTCCAGGAGGGCCTGCGTGGCCGGGCGAAGTCGGAAGAAGGCTAGCAGCAGCGGGACCCCCTGGTACCGCGCACCCTGGTTCCCGGGTGTCGTGATGATCGCGTGCGCGCTCTACGGCGGGTTGTCCCTGACGGGCGACCCGGGGCCGTGGACGGGCATCCTCACCGGCAGGAATCTCGACCAGTGGTTCCCCGACGGCAATCCGGGCGGGTACCTCGGTTCGGCGCTGAACGTCATCGGGCGGCTCGGCTTCGGCTCGCTGTGGGCCTGGGCCGTGCCGTTGTCCCTGCTGGCGCTGGGCATCGGCTCGCTGGCGCAGCGGATCGAGCGCCCGCGCGGCTGGGTGCTGCGCGCGATCCCCATCTGGCTCGTCACGGCAACCTGGCTGGGCCAGCCCGACTGGCCGCTGGGCATGCCCGGGGCCGTGGAGTGGGGTGGCGGCGCGGGCTATGGCCTGGGCCGCGCGTTCGGCAACCTGGTCGGCGCCGGCGGCAGCCGCATCTTCCTGACTGCGGCGATGGTCGTCGTGGCCGGCGCGCTGGCCGGGAAGCGCCTGGCCGTGCTGGCAAGGCTGGGCGGCCCGCTCGGGCGCCTGGCGACGGCTTGCGGCCGCGGCGTGCGCGCGATGTTCGCGGGACTCGGTTCGGCGCTGGCGGGGCTGTGGGACCGCCTGTTGGCGGCGGTGGCCGGACGGCGCGAGCGCGAGGCGCGAGCGCCTGCGGCCGCGACGCCGGCGACCGCGGAGGTTGCCGCGAATCCGGCGCCGGCCCAGGCGGCGGCGCGCGGGCGCGAGCGCGTCGTCCACGAGGCGCCGCTGGCCGCCGCGGACGAGGACGAGGACGACCAGGAGTGGGAAGAGGACGACGAGTTCGAGGATGAGGAAGCGGAAGAGGACGGCGAGTCCATCGAGCTTCCGGGCGCCGACGGCGAGGAGATCGACGAGGCGCCTGTGGCCCGGCAGCCCGTGCGCGCGGCCAAGCCGGCGCGCAAGGCGCCGCGCGGCCCGGTCCGCATGCCCGGCCTGGACCTGCTGACCCCGGCCGGCCCCGAGGG
>CAINDZ010000742.1 GCA_903847545.1 uncultured bacterium
CGCGAACACGGCGCGCCCCATCACCTCGCCCTTGCCGGTGACCACGCCGTCGGCGGGGAACTCGCGTCCCGCCAGGTCGGCGCAGCGGTGCTTCACCCACAGGCCGAACTCGATGAAGGTGTCGTCGTCGAACAGCAGGCCGAGGCGCTCGCGCGCCGTCAACTTTCCCTGCTCGTGCTGTCGTTCGGTCTTCTGCGCGCCGCCGCCGGCCTGCAGCTCCGCGCGCCGCGCGTCGAGTTCCGCGAATCGTCGGTTCGCCGTCATGGTTTCTCCTCGGTCCGTCACGGCGCCGGTCCCCCCGTCCCGTGCGGCGAGGCCCAGCTCCGACCGTTGCAAAGCACCCCATACGTTAAACTTTTGACAACTTAAGTCAAGGCGGGGTTTGGCCAAATATCTGGGAATACAGGAGTTAGACAGTTTGCATTTTGTGCGCTGGGTGTCGATTGATCACATAGCGGATAGGTGGCGTCTCGAGAGATGGATGACGAAGGCCCCCGGACCGCAGATCCGGGGGCCTTCCAGGTGAGCGGCGGTCGCCCGACGCCGCTCGTGGTGTCGTCCAGGGCCGCGCCCCGGGCCCGCCGGGAGGCTAGTGCACCAGCGCCATCCGCTGCGTCAACACCCGGCCGCCCGACTGCAGCCGCACGAAGTACGTGCCCGAGGCCAGCGCGCCGCCCTGCGTGTCGCGCCCGTCCCACCCGGCCACGTGCGGCCCGGCCGGCAGCGTGCCGTCGACCAGCACGCGCACGCGGTGGCCGCGGATGTCGTACACGGCCACCTGCACCGGCTGCTGCGCCGGCAGCACGAAGCGCACCATGGTCCGCGAGGCGAACGGGTTCGGCGACGGCTCGCCCAGCGCCAGGCTGAAGCGCGCCTCGCCGGGCGCCGCCGAGGTCACGTCGACCGTCGTCGTCGCCTCGGCCATGACCACCGGCGCGGCGCGGCCGTGCGCCACCCACGCGTCGTACAGCTGCTGGCCGATCGTGTTGGTGTGGTTCTCGTCGCGCAGGAACTCGATGTACTCGCGGCTCGTGGTCTGGTAGTACAGGCGCACGTGCACGGTCTTGGCCGTGTTCGGCAGCACGTACGCGGTGTCGTCCCAGTACTGGCCGTCCGCATACGCCTTGCCCACAGGCGGCGACTGGATCGCCGCGAAGTTCGCGTTCGTGAACCCGCGCGGCGGGATGCGATTGTCCAGGTAGACGGTGTCGTTCAGCACGAAGTGGAACGACGGCCCCGCCGGCAGGCTGAGTGCCGACGCCAGGCCAGGGCTGAGGCCACCCTCGATCTGGTAGATGGCCGCCTGCGCGTCGTGCGTCAGGTCGCCGGTGGCCGCGTCATAGTGGCCCGACTCGAACACCAGGTTGTCGTCCTGGTCGAAGGCCTGCACGTTCAGCCACATGCGCCGCCCCTCGGGGTAGCCCGAGATCAGCTTGTGCGGCGTCTGGTTCGTCACGCGCACCGTCAGGCCGTCCCAGGTCGGGGTCACGTCCAGCGTGGCCGCCTTCTGCAGCGTGGCGATAGCGCGCGCCTTGGCCGCCTGCAGCGCCGTCACGTCGACGTCGCCCGGGAAGAAGTCGGGCAGCACGTCCAGGATGAACGTGTTGCCGCCGGTCAGGTCATGCAGCGGCAGGTCCGAGCGCACGGGCGAGCCGGGCTGGTTGCTGCCCGCGCCGGTCACGTTGCGCATGTGGCAGTCCTGGCACGTCGACACGTTGCCGCCGTACGCTGCGATGTAGACCGGCGCCTGCGCGAACGCGCTGGCCGACCACTCGCTGAACGTGCGCTCGACCGGCGCCATGTTGCGCACGCCCTGGTCGGGGTGCTGCGCGTCGAAGCCGTTCGGCGTGTACTTGCCCGGCGCCGACTGCACGAAGACCGGGTTGCTCACGTCGTGGCAGGTGCCGCACAGGTTCGACGACGAGTGCACCGGCGAAGCCAGCGAGTTGTGCCCGGCCACCATCGCGTCGCTGTAGGGGCCGCGCTTGTCCGCGCCCGGGTCGTTGATGAACTGGCCGTTGCCGTACTGCTGCGGCAGCGGCGACACGCCGGCCAGCACGGCGACGTCCGCCGCCGGGCTCACGCCCGCCACGTACTGCCGGTCGACGATGCGGTGGCAGAAGTCGCAGTGGATGCCCTGCTTGTCCTTGGCCGTCAGCATGGCGCCGCTGGTGTCGACCGACCGGCCCTCCTGCCAGCCGCCGGGCGTGTGGCAGCGCAGGCACAGGTCGCCCACCGAGGGCGCGTCCTGCTCCGCCACCGTCACGCAGGCGGTGAACAGCGGGTCGCGCATCGCCTGCGCCATCATGCCGCCGCGCCAGGTCTGCCACGGCTCGATCGACGCGTCGTAGTTGCCGTGGCAGGTCGAGCACGACGCGGGGTCGGACAGCGTCGCGCCCTCCAGCGGCTGCGTCCCGGCCAGGTCCATGTCGCGCAGCGTCGTGGGCACCTTGCCGTTGCCGGCGCGCGTCACCGTGAACGAGGCGTTGCTCGCGTCCTGCCCCGGGTTGCCG
>CAINDZ010000743.1 GCA_903847545.1 uncultured bacterium
GACGGCGACGGCGGCGGCCCGGGACGCATCGTGGTCGCGCCGCCGTGCGCCGTGGGCGTGGCCGCGGCGCTGCTCGGCAGGGCCGACCGCTTCCTGTGCAACGACACCGGCATCATGCACGTCGCCGGCGCCGTGGGCACGCCCACGGTGGCGCTCTTCGGGCCCACCGACCCGGGCTTGTGGAAGCCGCCGGCGGACACGGTCGTCGCCTTGCGCGCGAAGGCGCGCCGCGAGGACCCGCGCGGCGTCGAGTACGGCTGGATGGAAGCGATCGCGGAACAGGACGTGTGGGACGCGTGGACCGCGCTGGCCGGCCGCGCCGCGACGGAACGGAAGGGACGCCATGGGTGACGCATTGATCCGCGTGCTGGTACTCGTGTTCTCGGTGGTCTTCCACGAGGTGGCCCACGGTTGGGCCGCGCTGAAGCTGGGCGACACCACCGCGCGCGACCAGGGGCGCCTGACGCTGAATCCGCTGCCGCACGTCGACCCCATGGGCAGC
Source organism: uncultured bacterium (assembly GCA_903847545.1). GTDB lineage: Bacteria > Krumholzibacteriota > Krumholzibacteriia > LZORAL124-64-63 > LZORAL124-64-63 > CAINDZ01. Next base: position 503 of record CAINDZ010000743.1, read on the forward strand.
ATCATCGTCCCGGCGCTGCTGGCGCTGACCAGTTCGCCCTTCATGATGGGCTGGGCCAAGCCCGTGCCGGTGCACCCGGGACGCCTGCGGCAGCCGTGGAACGACTACCCGAAGGTCGCGGCGGCCGGCCCGCTCAGCAACCTGCTGCTCGCCCTCGTCTCGGCGCTGCTGCTCGGCGTGACCGCGGGCGTGGGCAACCGCCTGCCGGACGGCCACGCCGCGCTGGAGCCGGCCACCTTCCTGGTGCGCGTGTGGATGACCGGCATCTACGTCAACATCGCGCTCGCGGCCTTCAACCTGGTCCCGCTGCCGCCGCTGGACGGTAGCTGGATCCTCTCGCGCCTGCTGCCGGGGCGCATGCGCGCCTCGTACTAGAACCTGCGGCGCTACGGCATGCTGGCGGTGGTCGGCTTCCTGCTGTTGATGCACTACACGCCGGCCGGCCAGTGGTTCGGCATCGCCATGATGGCGATCATCAATCCCTTCATCGACCTCGCCCAGGCCGTGGCCGGCATCGGCGGCTGAGCCTGTTCCCTCCGCCCGCAGCGCCCGGGACAGCCGCACAATACGCGAGCCCCCCGCCGTTGCGGGGGGCCCGGGAACTCGAAGGAGGAGCGGCTCCGGTCGAGGGTCAGTCCGCGAAGTTGTCGTCGATGTGGTTGCCGTTGACCTGCAGGTAGGTCGTCGCCGGGGCGCTCTCGTTGCCCGACGTGTCGACGGCGTACACGTTGTAGGTGCTCGAGCCCAGCAGCGGGCTGTCGTCCTCGATGGCGGTCACGAGCGTCGGCGCATCCACCAGCACGACGACGGCGCCGTCATGCTCACGCGTCACGACAAAGCCCGCCAGGTCGGCATCGACGGCCTCGATGTCCCAGGTCAGCTGCGCCACGCCATTGACGAACTCGACCGACACATTGCCGGCGGGCGTCGGGGGGGCGGTGTCCGGGGTCGTCACGGGAGCCGTCGTCGTGTCGCTGCAGCCGGTGGCCAGGGCCACCAGTCCAAGGATCAGGGTCATCGCGATCGTCTTCTTGTTAGCCATGAGTGGCCCTCCTTCAGTTCGCCGTCTCGCCCGATGATGGTGTTGTCTGGCTCGGCCGGCGGAGATCGGTTGCAGTGGCACGTTGTTCAGGTCCTGCTCCGCCGGCCGCGCCGTTGCCGGATGGTTTGCAAAGCAGGTGCCCTTTTGAGCAATCGTGGGATATATCGGCGTAATCCCTTATTTATTTAGCAATTAGTATGAAGGATCGGGCATCCCGGGGAACATCGCGCCCGCTTGAGGCACGAGGGGAACGTGTGGAATGCGATGCGGCAGGGGGGGTGATCTTGCAACTTGCCCGCCCACGGTCGGAGGGGACCGGAAAGTCGCGGCGGACCCGGCCGGGCAATTATCATTAAAGCCCTTGACAAGTATTGGCTTATGCCGAAGAATCGGCTTCAGCGCGTGGGTAGCGCCGGGATCCGACCCTTGGAAAGCCGACCCTTGGAACCAGGAGGAGCGCCATGACGAAGGCCGATATCGTTGAGGACATTGCGCAGAGGACCGGCCTGACGAAGAAGGAAGTCGCCGAGACGGTGGACCTCTTCCTGGACAAGATCGGGGACCTGCTCGTCGACGGCAGGCACTTGGAAATCAGGGGTTTCGGCACGTTCAAGGTGAAGGAGCGCAAGGAGCGCATGGCGCGCAATCCGCGCACCGGCGACTCGGTCCCCGTTCCGTCGCGCAAAGTGCCCGTCTTCAAGGTGTCCAAGATGTTGAAGGACAAGGTCGCCGGCGACTGAACCGGTCCCGCGCGCCTGCCCGAACCCGCGCCACGCGCCCATCGGCATCGGAGAACCGGTTTTTCGGCCCCAGGCGGCCCGGAGAACCGGTTCTTTCCGGTCCCGCCCGTTCCACGCCCCCAGGAGGCAGCCCATGACCACCCGGCATCCCGTCATCGACATGCGCTCGGACACCGTCACCAAGCCGTCCGAGGGCATGCTCAGGGCCATGTGCGCGGCCGAGGTGGGCGACGACGTCCTGGGTGACGACCCCACCGTGCAGCGCCTGCAGGACCACGTGGCGGCCCTCCTGGGCAAGGAGGCGGGCCTGTACGTGCCCAGCGGCACCATGAGCAACCAGCTGGCGGTCAAGGCCCAGACCAGCCCCGGCGACCAGGTGGTACTCGAGGACGGCGCCCACATCTACCGCTACGAGGCCGGCGCGCCGGCCGTGCTCAGCGGCGTGCAGCTGACCTGCGTCGAGGCGCCGGGCGGCTGCCTGGACTGGCCCCGCGTCGCGGGCGCGCTGAACGGCGACAACGTGCATTGCCCGCCGCCCAGCCTGGTCTGCCTGGAGAACACGCACAACCGGGCCGGCGGGCGCATCGTCCCGCAGGACATGGTCGCGACCGTGGGCCGCCAGGCGCACGCGCGCGGCCTGCGCGTGCACCTCGACGGCGCGCGCCTGTGGCACGCCCACGTCAAGCAGGGGCTGTCGCTGGCCGAGCTCGTCGCGCCCGTCGACACGGTCAGCGTGTGCTTCTCCAAGGGGCTCGGGGCCCCGGTCGGGTCGGTGCTGGCGGGCGACCGCGCCACGGTGGCCCGCGCCTACCGCTTCCGGAAGATGTGGGGCGGCGGCATGCGGCAGTCGGGGCTGCTGGCGGCGGCCTGCGTGTACGCGCTCGAGCACAACCTGGCCCGCCTGGCCGAGGACCACGCGCACGCGGCGGCCATCGCCGCCGGCGTCGCCGGCCATCCGTGCCTGTCGGTGGGGCATCCGGTCGACACGAACATCGTCATCATCGACGTGGCGGCCCCCGGCGGCGAGGGCGCGCTGGTGGCGCACCTGGCGGCGCAGGGCGTGCTGGCGCTGGCGTTCGGGCCGGGCCGCGTGCGTCTGGTGCCGAACCTCGAGAACAAGGGCGAGGACATCCCGCGCGTGGTCGCGGCGCTGGCCTCGTTCGGGGCCTGACCGCGGGCCCGAGGACCGGGGTTTTCCTTCCCGGGCGGGGGGTGTATGTTAGCCGCCGCCCGGGCCGGACCCCGGGCGGCCCGTTCCGCACCCTGGCCCCGCGGCCCTGACCCCGCGGCCCGCGATCCATGGAGGACCTGCCGGATGCCTGCCGCCACGCCTGCTCCCGTCCCCGCCTGGGCCATCGATCCCGGGCAGGCGCAGGAGCGCTGCACACGCTTCCTCCGGGACCAGCTGGAAGCCTCGGGCCGTCGCGGCTTCGTCATCGGCCTGTCCGGCGGCATCGATTCGGCCGTGGCCGCCGGCCTGGCCGTCGCCGCCGTGGGCGCCGACCGCGTGCGCGGCATCATGCTGCCGTACGCCACCAGTTCCGCCTCGTCGCTCACCGATGCGCGGGCCGTGGCCGACCGCCTGTGCATGACCGTCGAGAAGGTCGACATCACGCCCATGGCCGATGCCTTCCTCGCCGACGTGCCCGCGGGCGAGCGCCTGCGGCGAGGCAACGTCATGGCCCGCTGCCGCATGGTCGTCCTCTACGACCGCTCGGCGCGCGACGACGCGCTCGTGCTGGGCACGGGCAACCGCACCGAGGGCCTGCTCGGCTACACGACGATGTACGGCGACAACGCCTGCGCGCTGAATCCCATCGGCCAGCTCTACAAGACCGAGGTGCGGCTGCTGGCCGCGCACCTGGGGCTGCCCGCCGCGGTGCTCGAAAAGGCGCCCAGCGCCGACCTGTGGGAGGGCCAGGCCGACGAGGACGAGCTTGGCGTCACCTATGCCGAGGTCGACCGCCTGCTGCACGCGCTGGTCGACGACGGGCTCGGCGAGCGGCAGCTGGCCGCGCTCGGCTTTGCGCCGGCGCTGGTCGCGCGCATCGCGTCGCGCGTCCGCGCCATGGCCTTCAAGCGGCGGCTGCCCCCGGTGGCGGACATGCCCGGGCGGCCCGACCCGGACGCGCCCGCGGGCGCGGTGGCGTCTTGAGCGAGGCCACTCCCAGCCAGCCGGGCGCGCGGGTGCTGACCCTGCCCGAGGCCGACCTGCCCGCCGGCACCTGCCAGTTCGTGGCCACGCCCATCGGCAACCTGGCCGACATCAGCCTGCGCGCCCTGTCCGTGCTGGCTGCGGCCGACGTCGTCTACGCCGAGGACACGCGCCATACGCGCCGCCTGCTCGACCGCTACGGGCTGGCGGTGCCGCTGCAGAGCTTCCACGACCACAATGCGGCGCGCGCGGTGCCCGCGATCGTGGCGCGGCTGCGGGACGGCGGCCGCGTGGCCGTCGTCAGCGACGCCGGCATGCCCTGCGTGTCGGACCCGGGCTACGCGCTGGTGGCGGCGCTCCGTCGCGACGACATCCCGTACACGATCGTGCCCGGCCCCTCGAGCGTGCTGGCGGCGCTCGTGCTGTCGGGCTTCCCGACCGACCGCTTCACGTTCGTCGGCTTCGCGCCGCGCAAGAACGGCGCTCGCCGCCGCCTGCTGGCCGAGGCCCTGGCCGAGAGCGGCACCACCGTCATCCTCGAGTCCTGCCACCGCATCCGCTCGACCATCGAGACGCTGCTCGAGCTGGACCCCACGCGCGAGGCCGCGGTGGCGCGCGAGATCACCAAGCTGCACGAGGAGACGCTGCGGGGCACCGCGGACGACCTCCTGCGGCAGCTGACCGGACCCCGGCTGCGCGGCGAACTGGTGCTGGTCATCCGCGGCACCGGCGACCGCCGGCAGAAAGAGGCCTGATGGGAATCGAAGCCTTCAAGAAGTCCGCGCGCGGCGCGGTCAGCCCGGTCGTCGTCGCGCTGGACAAGCTCGGGTTCTCGCCGACCGGCGTGTCGATCACCGGCCTGGCGATCACCGCCGTGTCCGGCTACATGATCGGCCAGGGCGACCTGCTGGGCGGCGCGCTGGTGTTCCTGCTGGGGTCGGCCTTCGACATGCTCGACGGCGACCTGGCGCGCCGGCAGGGCACGGTGTCCAAGCGCGGCGCCTTCCTCGACTCGTGCTTCGACCGCCTGGGCGAGGCGTTCCTGTTCGCGGGCCTGACCTGGTATTTCTCCGGCGGCGAGGAGGGGCCTGACCGCGTCGCCCTCCTGCTGATCACGCTGACGGTGGTCGGCAGCCTGACCACCAGCTACGTGCGCGCGCGCGCCGAGGGCGTGGGCGAGACCTGCCTGGTCGGCTGGATGCAGCGCACCGAGCGCGTCGTGTTGCTGACC
>CAINDZ010000744.1 GCA_903847545.1 uncultured bacterium
CCCTCGGGCTCGTCGGGATACAGGACGGCGTAGCTGGTCTTCAGCAGCACGGTGCCGGCCAGGCGCGCCAGCAGGCGCGGCTCGTAAAGGCCGGTCAGGTTCGTCTGGAAGACGTGGGGACCGATCTCCCAGATGCGGTCGTTCGTCGCCGTCGGCGAGACCAGGGGCGCGCCGAACTGGCCGGCCACCACCGCCGCAGCCGTCGTCGGGTCGCTGAGCAGGTCGCCGAACAGCGCGATCGCGCCGCGCTCGGTGCACAGGCGCCGGGCCGCCAGGGCCGCCGAGACGGGATCGCCGCCGGTGTCCTCGACGACCAGCGTGTAGCGGCGCGTGGCCTGCGCGTTCGCGTCGACCACGGCCATGCGCGCCGCGGCCAGGAACGCGCCGCCGAGGGCCGCATACGTTCCCGACTCCGGGCACAGCACGCCCACCTGCGAGGCGCGCACCGGACCCTCGGGCTCACGCCGCGCCGCGACGTCCGCCGGCATCGCGACACCCAGCCGATGCAGGGCCTCGACGGTCCAGCGGTCCTCGGGCGCCGCCGCCTCGAGGTCGGCCGCCACGGTGCGGGCATCGGCCAGCCGGTCGGCCTCGACCAGCCGCTTCACGCGCAGGCACTGCAGGTACGGGACCAGCGCACTGCGCGGATGGAACACGACCAGGTCGGCCAGCTGGCCCGCCGAGAGCCTCTCCATCAGGTTCGCGCAGCGGGGCACGCCGTCGTCGCGCTGTCCGCGGGCCGGGTCGCGGTCATGGTGCAGCAAACGGTAGTGCGCGGCCCGCAGCGAGTCGCCGCCGGCCACCGCGATCACGGCGGCGCGCTCGAGGGCGCCGTCCACCAGCGGACTGGCCTGGTGGCGCGAGAGCAGCTCGTCGGCCAGGGACAGCGCCTGGCGCGCGTCCTTCAGGCGCGCGGCCGCCTCCATCCCCAGGACCAGCACCTCGTCATTGCGGTCGAAGGCGGGATAATAGTCGAGCAGCGTTCCGGCCAGCTCCAGGGCCTGGCGGGAACGCTGCTCCTCGCTCGCTTCCTTCAGCTGCGCGTACAACCGGCGGGCCTGTTCGAGGTCGGGCTTCCGCAGCCCGTCACCCGCCCGGGCCGCGCCCGGCAGCAGGACGGCCACGACCAGGAGCACCGCCGCCGCCGGCTGGAAGAACCGGCGCCGATTGCAAGCCGCGATCCCGGTCATGGCCGCCTCCCCTGGGTCAGCGCTGGAGGTCCTCGATCGACGTCGGGTTCCTGAACTTGGGATTGTACAGGTTCTCGAGGATGAACTTCGCGTCGGCCGTGAGCTCGCTCTTCGGGTACTCGCTGACCAGGCGGTCGAGCAGGCGCTGGCCGATGCCGAGATCCTCGAGGTTCTCGATCGCGACGTTGCCCGCCAGGAACAGGGCGTCGTCCGCGCGGTCGGACTCGGGGAAGTCGTCGGCGACCATCGTCAGCAGGTCGATCTTGCGCAGCACGTCCTGGTTGATCTTGGCGCGCTCGAACAGCTTCTCGGGCGTCAGGCCCTCGCCGGGGGCGAAGCGGCCCAGCGTCTTGACGCCGTACTTCGTGCGGGCGCCCTTCAGGTAGTCCTTGATGATCGCGTCCTGGAAGCCGGGCATCATCTCGTTCCGGATGGCGTCCTTGGCCTCCTCGAACGAAGAGTTGCG
>CAINDZ010000745.1 GCA_903847545.1 uncultured bacterium
GAGCTCGCTCCGTTTCAGGATGAGGTGCGGGTCGGTGCCCTGGCGCTGGTGGCGCGCCAGCTGGTCCAGCCCGTAGTCGTTGCGCTTGAGGGCGGTCTCGTCGTCGCGCCGCTGGGTGGCGATGACCTTGTCCAGCGTGGCCTGGTCCACGCCCAGGCCGGCCACCTTGACGAGCTCTTCCCAGACCGCCTTGGTCAACTCGTCGACGCGCGCCGGGTCGCAGCCCCAGCCGATCGTCAGCTGCGCATAGCCGAACGGGATGCGGTTGAGGCCGCCGCCCACGCGCACGCCGTAGGTGCCGCTCTTGTCCTCGCGGATCGACTCGCGCAGGCGGATGCGCAGCACGTCGATCAGCGACTCCATGGCGTACTGCTCCTTCCAGCTCCAGTCGCGCTCGCCGAAGGCGTCGATCTCGACCATCGCCTTGGGCTCGGTGCCGCGGTGCAGCGTGCGCTCGCGCTTGCCGTGGGGGATGGGCACGCCCTCGTTGCGCCACGTCTCGCGCCGGCCGCCGCCCGGCAGGTTGCCCAGCCAGGTGCACACCAGCGGCTCAGCCTTGGCCAGGTCGATGGCGCCGACCAGGAAGAACGTGAAGTCGCTGCAGTCGCCGAAGCGGTCGCGGTAGAAGGCCAGCGAGCCGGGAAGGTCCAGCTTGTCCAGGTCCTCGACGCGGGGCGGCTGGCGGCGCGGGTGCCCGCCGGTCGTCATCGTCGTGATGCTGTCGCGGAAGGCCGCCTCGGGGTCGGCGGCGCGGTTCTGCAGGAACGAGCGCTGCCGCTCGAGCAGCGACTTGAACGCCGTCGCGTCCTCGCGGGGCGAGGTGACCAGCAGGTAGGTCATCTGCAGCAGCGTCTCGAAGTCTTGCGGCGAGGCGCCGCCGCGCACGCCTTCCTCGTAGTTGTTGATGTAGGGCGTGACGCGGATCAGCTTGCCGGCCAGCTTCTTCTGCAGCGCGTTGGCGTCGAAGGCGCCGGCGCCGGCCGCGGTGACGATGCTGGGGGCCGACGTGACGCGGGCGAACTGGTCGTTGTCCACCACCAGCGACGAGCCGCCGGGGCTGGTGGCCCACATCAGGATCTCGTCATTCTTGAAGTCGGTCGGCTTCAGCACGACGCGCACGCCGTTGGCCAGCGTCCACGTGGTGGTGCCCAGCTCGGCGTCGGTCTCGCGCTTCGTGATCGCCACGGGAGCGGGCTGCCTCGGCACCAGCGGCGCGTCCACGGTCGCATCCACGTAGGCGGGGATGTCGCGCGACGTGACGTCCTTCATGATGGCGGTCAACGCCGCCTCGTCGGGAATGGCCAGGCCCTCGCGCTGCGGTGCGTCGACGGTGACCACCCGGCTGCCGCCGTCGACCATCTCGCGCAGGCGCGCATCCACCTCGGGCAGGGTGATGCCCGGCAGCAGGTCGCGCGCCAGGGCCAGCCGCTGCGTCGCGTCGGCGTACGGCGTGCCGCGCAGGAAGTGGCCCTGCAGCGAGCGCGCCAGGCGCTGCGACTCGGTCTTGCCCGCCTCGGCGGCGGCCTGCTCGGCCTGGCGCATCACCTCGGCCTTGGCGCGGTCGAGCTCGCCCTGCGTGAACCCGTGGCGGCGCGCGCGCTCCAGTTCGGTCAGCAGCGCCTCGAAGCCGCGCGCGACACCGTCCTCCTTCACCTGCGCCTGCAGCGCGAACGAGCCCTTGGTGCGCACCATGCGGCGATCCATCGCGAAGGCGCCGCTGAACGGGGGGTCGGCCTGGCGCGACAGCTCGGAGAAACGCGCCCGCAGCATGGCGTTGGCCAGCGCGCCGCGCAGGCCGTCCCGATAGTCGCCCACCGTCGCCTCGGGCCACACCGCGTGCTTCACCTGCAGCGAGACGCCCGTGCCCGAGGCCTCGGGGTCGGTCGTGATCGCGAACAGCGTCTGCGCGTGGTCGGGCACCGGCGGTTGCGCCAGCACGCGCTCCTTGGCGGGGTTCTTCAGCACGGCGAAGCGCTCGCGGATCGTCTTCTCGACGGCCGCGGGATCGAAGTCGCCGACGGCCACCACGGCCATCAGGTCGGGCCGGTACCAGTCGCGGTAGAAGCGGCGCAGCGTCTCGTAGGGCGCGTTGCGCAGGATCTCGGGGGTGCCGATGGTGTTGCGGTCGGCGTACTTCGAGCCGTGGAAGATGACCGGCAGCTGCTTGTCGTACATGCGCTCGTCGGCGCCGCGACCCAGGCGCCACTCCTCGATGACGACGCCGCGCTCCTTGTCGATCTCCGCGTCCTCGAACGACACCTTGTGCGCCCAGTTCTCCAGGATGCGCAGGCCGGTGTCCAGCACCTCGGGCTTGTCCGTCGGCACCTGCAGCATGTACACGGTCTCGTTCTGGTTCGTGTACGCGTTCACCTCGGGGCCGAACTGCATGCCCGCCGACTCCAGGTAGTCGATCAGCGCCTGCTTCGGGAAGTCCTCGGTGCCGTTGAAGCACATGTGCTCGATGAGGTGCGCCAGGCCCAGCTGGTCGTCGTCCTCGTCGACCGCGCCCGCGCCCACGACCAGCCACAGCGCCGCGCGCTGCTCGGGCTTCGCGTTCTGCCGGACGTAGTAGCGCAGCCCGTTGGGCAGCGAGCCCACCTTGACGGCGGGGTCCAGCGGCATGGGCGCCTTCAGGTCGACGGCCGTCGCCAGGGCGGGGACCACCAGGATCACGAGCGCCAGCAGGCAAAGCAGGCGGCGGGTCATGGGAGCATCCTTTCACATGGGAAGCAGGCGCCGGGGGCGCAAGCCGGTCCGGCCGGGGCAGGTAAGTTCTAGCACCACGCAGGGTTGCCGGTCAATCGCCTCGGACGGACTGGTCACGGGCAGTTGACACTCGTGACCAAAACAGATAAAATCAACCCGATTTGCAAGGCGGCGAGGGCCAGGCCCTTGCCGGCAACCGAACCGAACTGGGGGATACCGTCCATGCTCGCCATTCGTTCCCGCGTCCTGCCGACCCTGCTGGGAGCGGCCCTGCTGCTGGCCGCTGTCGGCGCAGCAGCGCCGGCCCGTGCGCAAGTCGTCTTCGAGTCCGGCTTCGAGTCCGGCATCCCCGCGCAGATGAGCGCGACCGGCGCCCACACCGAGGGCTGCCAGGGCCTGTCCGGGCTCGGCGCGACCGGCAACCAGTTCGGCGGCAACGTGCTGCGCTACTCGGACATCACGCTGCACGACGTCACGCTGAACCTGACCGACCTGCCGGCCCACACGCGCGTTTCGATCGGCTTCCTGTTGGCGCTGATCGATTCCTGGGACGGCACCGAGCTGATGAACATCAGCGTGGACGGGCAGTTGAAGTTCTCCCACTGGTTCCAGCTGGCCACCGGCGATGCCTCGAGCTACGTCGCGCCGTTGGGCGGGCTGCTCAGCTCGGGCACCGAGCGCGGCTGGAGCGCCGGCTCCTACTATTCGCACGACCGCGCCTACGACCTCTCCGTCGAGCCGGCGTTCATCGACATCCCGCACACCGCGTCGACGCTGACGTTGACGTTCAGCCTGGGCGCCGTCTCGGGCGGCGCCGCGCAGAACTGGCAGGGCGGCAGCGACGAGTCGTGGGTCATCGACAACCTGAAGGTCACGCTCGGCAGCGGCGCCAGCGCGGCGCCCGTGCCGACGAGCGGCGCGCGGCTGGTCGGCAACGCGCCGAACCCGTTCAACCCCTCGACGCGCATCCTCTACGACCTGCCGGCCGAGGGCGGCGACGTCGTGCTGTCGATTCACGACCTCGGCGGGCGCCTGGTGCGCACGCTCGTGGATGCCGCCCAGGCGGGCGGGCGCCAGGTGATCGAGTGGGACGGCCGCGACGACGCCGGCCAACCGGTCGCCGGCGGCGTGTACGTGTACCGCCTGTCCGCGGGCGCGGCGACCGCCAGTCGCAAGATGGTGCTGCTGAAGTAGGCGCGTCGTTTTCAGTCCCGCGCGCGTGAAGGGGGGGCGGAAGCCCCCCTTTTTCATCGGTGTTCCTTGCGATTGCGTGTCGATCGATCACGAAACGGTCGCAACCGCGGCACAGGCAATCTTCACCGTTGAATTGCCGTGGGAAACTGCACTGCGGGCCTTGTTGCATCGGGGCAACGGCCCTAGACTTGTCGCGTCCCGCCCACCCGGAGAAGCCAAGGAGTCCCGCCATGCGCAGCCGTTTCCCGCTTACTTCCCTTGCCGCCGTCCTGTTGCTGGCGGCATCGTTCGCGATCGCCGACGAGGTGCCGCCCATCGAGACGGTGTACGCGCAGGCCGACACCGTGACGGTCATCGGCGAGCGCGCCGGCTCGGACGCGACCAGCGCGCCCATGGCGACGGCCGTCGTTCCCGCCGCCGCGTGGCAGGCGGCGCGCACCAGCGGCCTGAACGAGGCGCTGACGGGCGTGCCCGGACTCATCGCGCAGAGCCGCGCCGGCTCGACCGACGTGCGCATCACCAACCGCGGCTTCGGCGCGCGCGGGGCGGGCGAGCGCTCGAACGCCGGCACCACGCGCGGCATTCGCGTCACGCTCGACGGCTTCCCGCTGACCGAGCCCGACGGCCGCACCAGCATGGACCTGGCCGACCCCGCCTTGCTGGACCGCATCCGTGTCGTGCGCTCCAACAGCTCGGTGCTGTACGGCCCCGCCTCGGGCGGCCTGATCGAGCTGCAGACCACGAACTTCTTCGGCGACAACTACGGCCGCGGCCGCGCCGAGTTCGGCAGCTTCGGCTACGCCAAGCAGGTCGCCGAGACCGGCTTCGTCACGGGCAGCGCCAACATCCGCGTCGCGGGCTCGACCGAGAACTTCGACGGCTACCGCGCCCACAGCCGCGGCGCCCGCAGTTCGCTGTTCACGACCATCCTTGCCGAGCCGTCGCCGGCCACCCACATCGGCGTCTACCTGGCCGGCACGCACAACATCCAGCACCTTTCCGGTGCGCTGACGCAGGCCGAGTTCGACGCCGATCCCACGCAGGCCAATCCCGACTACGTCGCGCAGGACGCCCGCCGCGACAACTGGATCGGCCGGCTCGGAACGCGCGTCGCCCACGATTTCGCGGGCGGCCAGGAACTGGTGATCGGCGCCTTCGTCGAGCCGAAGACCATCCACCGGTCCGAGCGCAACCGCTATCGCGACTTCCAGCGCGTGCATGCGGGCGGCTCGGCCGTGCTCAGCGGCCCGCTGGCCGAGGGCCGCGTGCGCTGGACCGTGGGCGTCGACGAGGCCATCCAGGACGGCAACGGCCTGTTCTACAACCTGGTCGACGGCCAGCGCGGCTCCACGCTGGTCTCGAACACGCGCGAGGGCATCAACAATTTCGGCACCTTCGGCGAGTTCGTCTTCACGCCGCGCGAGGCGTGGCAGCTGACGGCCGGCGCCCGCTGGGACAACGTCCACTACATCAGCGAGGACCACCAGGATCCGACGATCAACGCCGAGCGTTCGCTGGACCAGGTCTCGCCGCGCCTGGCGCTGTCGTACCGGCCCGCGCCCAACCGCATGTTCTTCGCCGCCCTGTCGCGCGGCCTCGAGACCCCGGCCTTCAACGAGGTCGACCCGCCGGCGCCGTACGACGCGTCCACCAGCCTGAACCCGCTGCTCGAGCCCTCGCGCAGCCTGACGGGCGAAGTCGGCACGCGCGGCTATTTCGAGGGGGACGGCTTCGTGACGCGCCTCGGCTACGACGTGGCCGTCTATTCGCTGGAGGTGCTCAACGACATCGTGCCCTGGGACGGCGGCGCCACCTACCTGACGGCGGGCAAGACGCACCGTCGCGGCCTGGAAGTCGGCCTGACCGCCGACTGCGCCGGCGGCCTGTCGGCGCGCCTGACCGGCACCCTGACGCACAACCGCTACGTCGACTACACGACGAGCGTGTCCGACGGCGACGGCGGCTGGGTGAGCGTCGTCTACGACGGCAACGAGTCGGCGGGCATCCCGTCGCTCGCGGTGCAGGGCGCGCTGCGGTACACGGCGCCCGCCGGCGCGTATGTCGAGGTCGCCGCGCAGCACATGGGCGCCTACTGGGCCAACGATGCCAACACCGACCACGTGGAGGCCTACACGGTCCTGGACGCGACCGTCGGCGTGAACGTCCGCATGTTCGGTCACGAAAGCCTGTTGTTCGTGTCGGGCCGCAACCTCACCGACGAGTTGTACGCGGCGTCCGTGTACATCAACGGCGTGGGCGGCCGCTACCTGGAGCCGGGCCTGGGGCGCAACGTGCTGGCCGGGCTGACGCTGAACGCCTGGTAGGGGGAAGATGAACCTTGCGCTCATCATCGCGGTGGTGGCGCTCAAGTTCGGGTTGCCCGTGCTGTACCTGTGGTTTCCCTTCGCCGCCGGCTGGGGAAACTGGCTGCTGGATTCGGTGGATGGCGACCTGCTCATCCCGGCGGGGCTGGGCAACGCCATCTACCAGAACCTGGACAAGGCCGCCGACTGGGTCGGCTACCTCTTCATCTTCATCTGGGGCCTGCGCAAGCCGATCCGGCGCGAGATCACCGCGACCTTCGCGCTGCGCACGGTCGGACAGGCCCTGTTCTTCGCCACGCAGAACGAGATCGTCTTCTTCTGGTTTCCGAACCTGCTCGAGCCGCTGTTCCTGGTCTACGTCACCATCGCGCGGTTCCGCGGGCAGGAGCAGGTGCAGGCCATCTACCGACGTCGCCTGGTCTGGATCTGGCTGGGCATCCTGGCCTACAAGTTCCAGGACGAGTGGTTCACCCATGTGGCCAATGTCGACCGTACCGACTTCCTGAAGTCGCTGCTGGGCGGTTGAGCGCGCCCAATTCGCGGTCCACATCCTGGGCCTTTTGTGCTAGTGTCCCCCCATCGGCATCCCAATCCCATCCGTACGCATGGCCCGATCCGGAGGCTTCCCCCCTATGGCCCCGCAGCCCGTCCCGCTGCCGCTTGCGCAGTCGCCCCTCGGCGCGATCGCGGACGTGCTGCATACCCGCCTGCCGGGCGCCGCGGCCGGCGACTTCACGGGCGCGCTGGTGCTGCTGCCGTCGACGCGCGCGTGCCGGACGCTGGGCCACCTGATCCTCGAGCGGGCGCAGGGCGCGGCGCTGCTGCTGCCGCGCATCCTGACGCCGAACCAGATGGCGCAGGAGGCGGCCACCGCGCTGGGCGTGGCGACGGCCGCCGACGTGCCGGGCGAGCGCATGCGCGCGCTCATCCTGACCCATGCGCTGGTCGGCGGCGGCTGGCTGCAGGGCCCGCCCGAGACGGCGCCCGGCCTGGCGCAGGAGCTGGTGCGCACCTTCGACGAGATCCGCCGCCACCGGCTGGCCGACCTGCTGTTGCTGCCCGTGAACCTGGAGGCGGCCCTGGCGCGCATGGCCGTGCGGGATGCCGAGGCCGAGTCGGTCACCGAGGAACTGCGCAGCCTGCACGAAGCCTGGCGCATCTACCGGGATTGCGTGCCGAACGACCGCGTCGACGCCCAGGTGCAGCTGTGCAACCGCCTGGAGGCGGGCGCCGCCCTGCCGTGGCCCGGGCCGGGCCTCGAGCTGGCCGTGGCCGCGGGCTTCACGCGCCTGGATCCGGTGACGGCGGCGCCCATGCGCGCCGCGCTGGCCGCGGCCGAGGCGTCGCTGGTGATGCTGGGCGTCGGCGACGACCCGCTCTCGCGGCGCGTCCTGGCGACGTGGGACCCGGCCGATGCGCGCGGCGGTCCGCTGGGCCCGGCCCGCCGGGCGGCAAGCCTGCTGGGCGCCGCCCCGCAGGCGGTCGAGGCGCTGGCCGCCGGTGCGGACGAGGGCCTGAAGGCGCTCGCGCTGCGCGAGCGGCTCGACGCCATCGCCGCCAAGCTGCCGCCCTTGCTGGCGCCCGGCGAGGGGGCCGCGCTCGACCTGCGTGCCTGCAGCAACGCCGAGCACGAGGCGCGCGTGATCACCGACGTGGTGGTGCGGCGCCTGCGCGAGGCCGACGGCGCCGCCGCCCGCCTGGCCGTGGCCGTGCCGGACCGCCGCCTGGCCGCGCGCGTGTCGGCGCACCTGCGTGCGGCGGGCCTGGACGTGGACAACACGCACGGCGAGCCGCTGTCGGCGCAGCCGGCCGGCACGCTGCTGCGTTTCGCGCTGCGCGCCGCGCTGACCGGGCTGCGCGGCGAGGCCGTGCTCGAGGTGCTGACGCACCCGTACGTGGCGCTGCCCGCCCCGCGCGGTGGTCACGGCCTGTGGACGCTGCGCCTGGAGCGCATGCTGCGCAGCGAGGAGGCGTTCAAGGGCGGCCAGGACTCGCTGCTGAGGCGCGCGCGCGACCACGACGCCGCGGCGTGCGCCCTGTTGCGCAAGGAAAGCGACGGCATGGAGGCCTTCGTCGCCGCGGTCGGCGACGCGCTCGAGCCCCTGCTGGCGATCGCCGTGCGCCGCGCCGCGCCGTGGCAGGCGCACCTCGAGGCGTTGCGCCGCACGTGGGGCCTGCTGGCCGCGGCCCGGCCGCTGTCCGCCGACTCCGACCGCGCCGACATCATCGCGGCGGCGCGGCTGCTCGACGAGCTGGCCCTGGACGCGCACCGCCTGCCCGAGGTGACGGCGGCGGTGTTCGCGTCCGACCTCGGCCGCCTGCTGGCCGCGGCCTCGGCACCGCCGCATCGCGACCCGGGCCTGGGGCTGCTGGTCACCGGCCACCTCGAGGCGCGGCTCGAGCGCTTCGACCTGCTGGTCGTCGGCGGACTCGCCGACGGCTCGCTGCCCCGGCGTCCCGCGCGTCGCGCGTTCCTGGGCGGCCGCGCGCGCGAGGCCCTGGGCCTGCCCGGCCGGCGCGACAGCCTGGACGCCGACGCCGAGCTCTTCCTGCGACTGCTGCACGGCGCCCCGCGCACGGTCCTGACCTGGCCGGCCGAGGACGAGGGCTCGCCGGTGCTGCCGTCGCCGCTGGTCGAGCGCCTGCTGCTCGTGCACGGGTTGGAACCCGATGCCGATGCGCTGCGCCCGGCGCCGTCGGTGGCGTGGCGCACGGCGACGCTGGACACGGCCGCGCTGGCGGCCGCGCAGCAGGCGTTTGCGACCGAGGTGATGCCCGCGCCCCTGCTGGCGCCCGCGCGTCCGCGCCTGGAACTCAGCTGGTCGGCGCTGCGCGTGTGGCGCGACTGTCCCTACCGCTTCCTGCTCGAGCGCGGCTTCGTGCTGCGCCGCGACGAGGACGTGCAGCGCGAGTTCGGGCGGCGCGAGTACGGCTCGAAGGTGCACGAGGCGATGCAGCGCTTCCTGGAGGCGGGCACGCCGGGCCACGCCGCGCTGGCCGCCGGCGATGCCGGCCGCGCCCGGGCCGCGTTCCTGGATGCCGCTCGCGACGCCTTCGTCGGCGAGGCCGCCGACCAGCCTGACCGCGCGCTGTGGATGGAGGCCTTCGGCGCCCTGGCGCCGCAAGTTGTCGAGTGCGAGCTGGCGCGCTTCGCCGCTTGGCGCCCGGCCGGGTTCGAGGTGAAGTTCGCGATGCCGCTGGCCGCGCTGCACGCCTGGCTGGTGGGCGATCTGGCCGGTGATGGCGGCGATGTCGCGCAGGCGCTGCTGGCGACGGTGCCCGCGGCGCTGCCGGCGCACGCCGCCGACGTCGTGATCCGCGGCTCCATCGACAGGCTCGACCGCGCCGTCGACGGCAGCGGGCGCGTCGCCGTCATCGACTTCAAGACCGGCGCCTTGCCGGCGCGCAAGGACATCGACGGCCTCGAGGAGATGCAGGTGCTGCTGTACGCGGCGGCGGTCGCCGCGGGCGCCGTGGCGCTGCCCGGTCCCGACGGCGACGTGCCCGTGACCGGCTCCGTGGCCGAGGGCGCCTACTACGGGCTGAAGGACGAGGCCGTCGGCCCGCGCGAGAAGATCGACCTGCCCGCGCTGGACGGCGACGGCCGCCCGCTGCTGCGCGAGGGCGCGGCGCGGTTGCTGCAGCTGGCGCTCGCGGCCTCGGCGCCCGACGGTCCGTTCCCGCTGCTGCCGCGCGCGCAGGCGGGCGAGGGCCCCGCCGACCTGCCCTGCGGGATGTGCGACCTGCGCGGCGTCTGCCGCGTCGAGGAAGCGGACCTGCCGCCGGCGCTGAAGCGCCGCGTCGAGAAGCTGGTCAACAAGCGGGAGGACGCGTTTTGAGCGCGCGCGACCAGGCCCGCAAGGTGCAGCTCGAGGCGTCGCGGCCCGACCGCTCGGTGGTGCTGCGCGCCGCCGCCGGCTCGGGCAAGACCACGGCCCTGGTCAACCGCTTCCTGCGCCTGTGCCTGGAGGACACGCCGGCGCGCGTGGCGCCGGGCACCATCCTGGCGGTCACCTTCACGCGCAAGGCCGCCGTCGAGATCCAGGAGCGCCTGCGCCGCGAGGCCCGGCGCCTGGCGCTGGCCGGGCGCAGTGAGCGCGCCGCGCTGCTCCGCGCGCTGTTCGGCGACGCGCACGGCGAGCCGAGCGAGCAGGAGATCATCGCCGCCGGCGCCCTGTACGAGCAGCTGCTGGCCGACACCTCGGCGCTGAACCTGGGGACCATCCACTCGTTCTGCCAGGTTGTGCTGGGCCGCTTCGCGCGCGAAGCGGGGCTGGACCCGTCGTTCGGCGTGCTCGAGGACGCCGCCGAACTGCAGGACGAGGCGTTCGACCTGCTGGTCGGCGAGATCGCGCAGGACCCGGAGCTGGCAAACGACGCGCGCCGGCTGGGCGCGCATCCCGACACGCTGCGCAAGACGCTGCAGGCGTGCCTCGACGAGGGCATGCGCATCGAGCGCTGGCTGCAGGGCGGCGCGGCCGACGGCGGCCGCGGGCGGTTCGCGTCCGGCGCCGACGGCCTGCACGCGCGGGCCCCGCGCCTGGAGGCGTTGCCGCGCCTGGAGGCGGACCTGCGCCATCACCTGTTCCCGGACCTGCCCGCCCCCGACGGCAACCTGATGGCGGCGCTGGGCAACCGGTTGGCCGCGGCGCTGGCCGCGTTCGCCGACGGCCTGGTCGACGAGGCCGACGCCGAGTTCGACGAGCTTCCCGGCAAGTCACGCGACACCATCGAGAAGCTGGAGGCCGGTGCGGACGCGCTGGCCACCGCCTGGACGCCGGCGGCCGGCGACGAGGAGGCGGCTGCCGCGACCCTTGCCTTGGCCGCCGACGCACGCGCGCTGCTGCTGACCCAGGCCGGCAAGGTGCGAACGTTCACCCTCGTCCGCGACCCTGTGTTCAAGTCCGACTTCAACGCGCTGGTCAACCGGCGCGCGCTGCCGGTGCTGGCGCTGCTGCTGGATATCGACCGGCTCGACCTGCTGGCCGATAACGTGGCGATGCTGCGCCTGGGCCTGCGCCTGCTGGACATTGTCGATGACCTGAAGCGGCGCGACCGGGTCATCGACTTCCAGGACCTCGAGGACATGGCCAGCGGCCTGCTGGCCGACCCCGAGCGCGCGCTGGACTTGCAGTACCGGCTGGACGACGCCATCCAGCACATCCTGGTCGACGAGTTCCAGGACACGAACGTCAACCAGTGGGACCTGCTGCGGCCGTTCGTCGAGGAGTTCCGCGCCGGCGGCGGCGAGCGCAAGCGCACAGTGTTCCTGGTGGGCGACGTGAAGCAGTCGATCTACGGCTTCCGCGGCGCCTGGCCGCGGCTGTTCGGCGAGGTGGTCGAGCAGATGGCGCCCTACGACTGCGCGATCCTCGAGCTGCCGACGAACTTCCGCAGCCGCCGCGCGATCGTCGAGGGCGTGGGCGAGCTGTTCAACCGGCCGCCCCTTGACCGGCAGTTGGAGGACGAGGAGCGCGCCGGCGTGCGGCAGGCCTGGGCTCGCGACGACGCGCCGGGCGAGTTCGTCGTGCACGCGCCGTTCGTCGACTCGCAGGAGGGCGGGCGGCCCGACGCGGGCGGCGGCGAGCAGGCGGCGGCCCGCGCGGCGGCGGCGCTGGTGCATAAGCTGCGCGACGAGCGGGCGCAGGTCTTCGATCCCGCGCTGGGCCATGCGCGCGACCTGCAGTGGCGCGACGTGCTGGTGCTGGCCCGGACCCGCACCGACTTCGCGCTGTACGAGCGCGCGTTCCGCGACGCGGGCATCCCGTTCCTGCCGCCGGGACGCGGCATGCTGGCGGCCAGCCGCGAGGCGCAGGACATGCTGGCGCTGCTGCGCTGGCTGGCGTGGCCCGACGACAGCGTGGCGCTGGCGACGGTGCTGCGCTCGCCCATCGTGCGGCTGGACCAGGCGGCCTTCCAGCTGTTGTTGTCGCAACGCGGCGCCTCCGAGAAGCGGCCCGACGGCCATTGGCGCTCGCCGCACACGCTGTGGCAGGCGGTGCGCGCCTCGACGGACCCGGACGTAGTGGCGGCGTGCGCGCTGCTGGCGGGCTGGCGCCGCAAGCTGGACTTCGAGCCCTGCCACGACCTGCTGCGGCGCCTGGCCGGCGAGGCCGACCTGCCGCGCCGCTACCAGTTGGCGCTGGGCGAGCAGGCGCGCTTCAACCTCGAGCGCCTGTACGACCTGGCCCTGGGCGGCGACGTGCTGGGCACGCCGACGGCGCGCCGCCTGGCCGACGTCATCGCGCGCGCCGCGGGCCGCGGCACGCAGGAGGAGGCGCCGCTGCCCTCGGACGGCGAGGGGCGCGTGCGCTTCCTGACCGTGCACGGGGCCAAGGGGCTCGAGGCGCCGGTGGTGCTGCTGGTCGACGCCGACCGCAAGTCGGGCCGTGCCAGCGCGCGCGTGTGCCTGGACGGCAACGACCACAACACGGCCGTGCTGCTGAAGACCACGGCCGGGCAGCGGCGCGGCTTCGAGTGCCACCCGGGCGTCGAGCCGCCCGACGACCCGCTGGCCGCGGCCGACCGCGACGCCGCGCGACGCGGCGAGGCCGAGCGCGCGCACCTGCTCTACGTGGCCCTGACCCGCGCCCGGGACAGCCTGCACGTCATCGGCGGCGACCGCAGCGGCAAGGACGAGAACGAGCACGAGAGCCCCCTGCGCTTCCTGCGCGAGGCGACGGCCGCGGCGCGGACTGGCGGCGCCGACGAGCTGCTCGTGCGGGCGCCCGCCGACACCGAAGACGAGCTGCACGGCCTGGCGCCCGTGGAGGCGGACGCCGGGATCGCGACCGAGCGCCACGCGCCGCCGCCCGAGCCTTCGACGTGGCAGCCGCCCGTGCGTCGCCCGCTCTTCACGCTGGTGCGCCCTTCGGCTGCGGCCGACGACGCGCGCCATGACCGTCGCGATGCCGACGACGCCGACGACGACCCAGCGGCTGAAGTGACGCGGCCGCAGTCCGAGCGGGTCGCCGACGCGGAGGAGGAGGATGCCGCCACGGCGCCGCGCGCGCCCGTCGCCAACCCGCTGCCGCCCGGCGTCTCGCCGGCCGCGCACGGCGACGAGGTGCACCGCCTGCTGCAGGCCGCCTGCAACACGGGGGCCATGCCTGCCGGCCGCGGCCTGGCGCATGACGAGGCGGCCGCCGTCTTCGCAGCCCCCGAACTGGCGTGGGTGTTCACCGCGCCGGAGGGCGGCGCCGCGTTCAGCGAGGCGCCGGTCATCGCGCGCCGGGCCGGGACCGGTCCCGGCGGCGTCGAGCAGCGCATCACCGGCATCATCGACCGCCTCGTGGTCGGGCCCGACCATGTCGACATCGTCGACTACAAGACCAACCGCGGCGCCGCCAACCCGGCGCAGCGCGCTTGGCTCGTCGACCACTACCGGCCGCAGTTGGCCGCGTACCGCGAGGTGATCGCGGCGGTGTATCCCGGGCGCGAGGTGCGCCTGTGGCTGCTGTTCACCGATCCCCTGGTGCCGCACGCCGAACGCCTGCACCGCGTGGGCTGACGACGCCGCGCGCCCAATCGCCGCGCGCGCCCCGACGCCGCACGCCCCGACTCCGCGCAAAAAAACACCGGGGATCCCCATGAAGGGATCCCCGGTCGCGTGGCCGCCTCGCCTCCTGCTCCGCAGGCCCGCGGATGGCGCGTGACGCTAGCGCTTCAGCTGCTCGCGCAGCTCCTTGATCTCCTTGCGCAGCGCGTCGATCTCGCCGCGGACTTCCGACATGTCGGCGTCCTCACCCTCTTCATCCTGGCCGCCCTTGCGGATGATGACGCGACGCTCGACGTTGCCGTCGCCCTCGTCGCCCTGGCCGTGCTTGCGGATGATGACCTTGCGCTCGACGTTGCCTTCACCCTCGTCGCCCTGGCCGCCCTGGCCCAAATGGCGCAGCATGCGGGGCATCATCAGCTTCATCTCGCCGGGCTCGCCGCCCTCGATGCGGATCTCGCGCGCGCCGGCGGCGTCCGCGGGCATCTCGCCCAGCTTCGCCGTGATCGTCTTGCGCGCGCCCTTGCGCAGCACCGTCAGCGACATCTCGTCGCCGGGCTTGGTGTCGCCCATGGCTTCGTGCAGCGCGTCGGGCGACGACGTCTCCTGGTCGCCCGCCTTGACGATGACGTCGCCCGCCAGCAGGCCGGCCTTGGCCGCCGGGCTGTCCGCCACGACCTCGGTCACCAGCACGCCAGCGCCGTCCTTGACGCCGAAGTAGTCGCCCAGCTGGCCGTTCAGCGCGTCCATGTGCACGCCCAGCCAGCCACGGTCCTCGTTGTCGTCGCCCAGCATCTTGACCACGAAGCGGTGCTGCCCCTCGGCCGCGCCCTCGGAGTCGTCCTCGTTCCAGGTGAAGCCCTCGGCGCCCTGGCCGTCCTTCGGCAGCACGAACACGCGGACGTTGCCGTCCTTCATCATCTTCTCGTGGTCGAGGCCCTGCAGGCCCTCGAGCCCCTCGATGCCGTGCAGCTCCTTCAGCTTCTCCAGGCCCTCGAGGCCTTCGAACTTCTGCACCTTCTCGCCGTCGGGCGTGATGATGCGGATCTCGCCGCGCGCCTTGGGGTCGCCGGCGAAGGCCGCCGGGCGCTCGCCCAGCTCGGCGGTGATCGTCTTCTTCTTGCCGTCGCGCAGCACGACCAGCGTGGCCTTGTCGCCGGGCGCCAGCGCGCGCACCGCGGCGGTGAAGCCCGCCGTGTCGGCGACCTTGGCGCCGTTCAGTTCGGTGATGACGTCGCCGTCGACCACGCCGGCCTTGGCGGCGGGGCTGTCGTCGGTGACGCTGTTGACGATGATGCCCGAGCCCTCACCCATCTGCAGGGCCTTGGCCATGCTGGGGGTCAGGTCCTGCAGCATGATGCCCAGGTAGCCCTGGCCGGCGGCGGCGGCGGACCCGGCCAGCACGAGCGTGACCAGGCAGGGGACAAGGAGCGCAGCCACGCCCAGGGGGCGCTTGGCAGCCTTAAACGCGAACATGGCGTCGTCCTTTCGGAGCGATGGTCATTGGGGGATTGCCCGCTTGATACTGCGA
>CAINDZ010000746.1 GCA_903847545.1 uncultured bacterium
CCGGCTCCCAACCCACCCACCTGCGCCCCGAGGCCGCCACCGTCCTGTCCGAGGTCGGCCTCGACACCTCGTCCCACTTCGCCAAGCACGTGTCGGCCATCCCCGCTGACCAGGTCGACGTGGTCATCACCCTGTGCGCCGAAGAGGAATGCCCCGTCTTCCTGGGCCAGGCCCGCCGCCTGCACTGGCCGCTGCCCGACCCCGCCGCCGTCCACGGCGACGACGCCACGCGCCACGACGCCTTCCGCACGGTGCGCGACGAACTGGGCGTGCGGTTGTCGGTGGTGTTCGGGCTGCCGGCGGGGCGCTAGGGGCTGGTTGCGGGAGTGCTGGTGGACCCGTGCGCGTGGCGCTTGCCGCAGGCACCGCAGGCGCCGCACTTGCCGCGTTAGCCGCGTTCGCCGGCGGTGGGCTGGCCGCCGACCGCCACTTGCGCCGGCGCAAGTGTGGCTGCGGGCAATGGCACGGCCGACAATTGCGCCGGCGCAAGTGCGAAGGTCGCGTGCTCATGCGCGAACCGATGGCATCGACTGCACAGCGTGACGAGGTTCTCCAGCTGGTTGGACCCTCCCTGCTCGCGCGGAACGACGTGATGTACTTCCAGGAACCGCGTTGACGAGCACCCGGGTGTGCTGCACCGATGCCGATCCCGCGCCAGCACGGCCGCACGCGTCTTCGGCGGGATGGTCGCCTTGTTGGGCCCGTCGTTCGTGCGCACGCGTGCGTCGCACCCAGCCGCCGCGACTTGCGCCGGCGCAAGTGGCAGCTCACCACGGCGCGTGACCACCGCGGCAGCCTGGCAATCGGGACACTGATGGATGACGATCTGGTTGGCCGGGCCGGTGGCGGCCGTGCTCGGGGCCCCCGCGATCAGCGCCTCGAGCCCGGCCAGCACGGCGTCGAGTCGATCCGCGCCCCTGGGCACCAGCCCGAGCTTGTGGGCTTTTTCCATCAACGCCTCGAACCGGGCCACCTGGAGCGCGTCACCCCGCAGGCTGATGGTGACGGGCGCCGGTGCTGCGGCCAGCGCCATGCCGACCTCCGCCGGGCCGAACGGCACGGGGGCCGGGTCGGTCCCGACGCTGGTCGCAGTGTCCGCCCCCGCCCCCGCCGCGCCACCTTCCGCGGCCGCGAACAAACCGCCGACCGCACCCCCCGACCCGTTCGCGCCGCCCGCCTGGCCGACCACCCCCGACTGGCCGACCACCCCCGACTTGCGCCGGCGCAACTGCCGCACCGCCTGGGCGAACGCCCGCCGGCTGCTCCCGCTCGCCGCCGCCACCCATGCCGACTCGGTCTCGGGCGTCGCCACCCGCGCCACCTGCTGGGCCTTGGTCCACCCCAGCTCCCCGCCGGCCACTGCCGCCCGCAACACGGGCAGCCGATCCAGGTCATCGGCCAGCCTCTTGAACTGCCAGTACCGGTTGGCTGAGAATCCCAACCCCTCGACCGCATAGATCTCGAGCGAGGCAAACCCGAGCCCCCGATACAGCCCCCGCCGCTGCACCTCGGCGAACCACAACACGGC
>CAINDZ010000747.1 GCA_903847545.1 uncultured bacterium
GCGGCGCGCAACCTGACAGGGAGACCGCATGACGGGTGGGCACCCCAAGGGCCTGCAGGTCCTCTTCTATACCGAGATGTGGGAGCGCTTCAGCTACTACGGCATGCGCGCCATCCTCGTGCTGTACATGACCCGGGCGCTGGGCTTCGACGTGGCGCGCGCCTCGACGGTGTACGGCAACTTCACGGGCCTGGCCTACCTGATGCCGCTGGCCGGCGGCTACATCGCCGACCGCTGGTGGGGCAACCGGCGCTCGATCCTGGTGGGCGCCATGGTGATGGCGCTGGGCCAGTTCCTGATGTTCCTGGGCGCCTCGAACTACGCCAACGCCGCGGTGGCCGTGCCCATGCTGTGGGCGGGGCTGGGCGTCATCATCTGCGGGACGGGCCTGTTCAAGGCGAACATCTCATCGATGGTGGGCTCGCTGTACGCCCCGGACGACCGCCGCAAGGACTCGGCCTTCACGATCTTCTACATGGGCATCAACATCGGCGCCTTCCTGGCGCCGCTGGTCTGCGGCGGCCTGGGCGACACGGGCCGGCCGTCGGACTTCCGCTGGGGCTTCCTCGCGGCGGCCGTCGGCATGACCGCGGCAACGATCATCTTCCAGCTCTGCAAGGACCGCTACGTGGTGGACGCCGAGGGCCGGCCGCTGGGCCTGCCGCGGGCGCAGCGCCTCGCCGTGCACGGCAGCGCCGACCACGACGCGCCGCTGGTGCGGCAGGACTGGGAGCGCGTGGCCGTCATCTTCATCCTTTCGTTCTTCGTCATCTTCTTCTGGATGGCCTTCGAGCAGGCCGGCGCCTCGCTGACCGTGTTCGCCGACCGGCAGACCGACCGGGGCCTGTTCGGCTGGACGGTGCCAGCCAGCTGGTTCCAGTCGGTGAACGCCGTGGCCATCGTGTTGTTCGCGCCGGTCTTCGCCTGGCTGTGGCAGAAGCTGGGCGCGCGCAAGCTGGACCCGTCGACGCCCGTGAAGATGTCGCTGGGCTTCGTCTTCCTGGGCCTGGGCTACCTGGTCATCGCCTTCGGCGTCAAGGGCGTGGGCGCCGACGTGAAGGTGAGCATGATGTGGCTGGTGGGCCTGTACCTGCTGCACACGTTCGGCGAGCTGTGTTTGTCGCCGATCGGGCTGTCGGCCGTCAGCCGGCTGTCGCCGCCGCGCTTCGCCTCGCTGATGATGGGCGTGTGGTACCTGGCCAGCTCGGCCGCCAACAAGATGGCCGGCGTGCTCAGCAGCTTCTATCCCGAGGCCGGCAAGCCGACCCCCGTGCTGCTGGGCTACAAGGTGACGGGCCTGCACGAGTTCTTCGTCATCTTCGTGGCCATGTCCGCGGCGGCGGGCGTGGTCCTCTTCCTGCTGGCGCGGCCGATTTCCCGGTGGAGCCACGGCCGGGCGTAGCTGCATATTCGAGACAGGTTTAGGGCTTGCTTGAGGCCCCGGTCCCGTACCGGGGCCTCCTTGATTTCCTTATTGCCCCTCAAAATCAGCTGATGGCTGCCGATGCCCTGTCATTCATGGATCGCGGCCTGCGCTGAAGGGGGATCGGCGTCATGCAGCTTGGCTCCAACCGGGCCCTGGTCCTGGGTTCCATCCACGACCTGCCGCCGCTGAACCAGGTGGCGCGCCACCTCATCGGCATGCTCGGCAACGACCGCACCTCCGCCCTCGACCTCGACCACGTCATCCGCAACGACCAGGCCCTGACCGCGCGCGTGCTCAAGCATGCGAACGGATCGACGTACGGGAAGTCGCGGCGCATCGCGTCGCTGGCCGAGGCCGTCGTGCTGATGGGCGAGAACCAGCTGGCCGAGCTGGTGCTCGGGGTCAGCGTGGTCGAGTCGATGGGGCAGGTGCTGCTGCCGGGCTACGAGGACGTGGCCTGGGACCACTCGGTGGACTGCGCCGCGGCGGCGCGCGCCCTGGCGCGCCTGGACCGCAAGGTGGACCCCGAGGTGGCGTTCGTGGCCGGGCTGCTGCACGACATCGGGCTGCTGGTCATGGCGCGGGCGGCGCCGGTCGAGATGGCGCAGGTGCTGGCATCGGCGCCCGAGGATCCCCTGGCCGCCGAGCGGCGCCACCTGGGCCTCAACCACGCGCAGGTCGGGCAGCGCCTGCTGGAGATGTGGAACCTGCCGCCGGTCTTGGCCGAGGCGGTGCGCCTGCACCACGCGCCGCACCGCAAGTACGCGATCATCAACCCGCTGGTGAACATCGTGGCGCTGGCGGACGTGCTGGCCACCATCGGCGGCAGCACGCTGTACCCGGCCGCCGCGCGGCCCGATCCGTTCGCGCTGCTGCGGATGTGCGGCGTCAGCGTCGACCGGCTGCCGGCCCTGTTCGACGAGCTGGCCGACAGCCGCGACGAGGCGCGCCGCCTGCTGGCAACGGTGCGCGCCCGCGGGCCGCGCGAGCGGGGCCCCGAGGCGGGGGCGCCGGCGCCGCGCGTGTTCTCGGTGTTCGCGGTCGATGCC
>CAINDZ010000748.1 GCA_903847545.1 uncultured bacterium
GCTTCCAGTTGAAGCCCCAGCACACGGCCTGGTCCACCTGCGCGGCGCTGTCGCAGATCTCGCCGACGCGCATGGCGCTGTACGAGAAGCTGGCGGCGAGCATCTTCCAGATGGCCTGCCCGGCCTTGCCAGGCCCGAAGGCCAATTGGCGCAGGCGCGTCGGCAGGTCGTCGACCGACTTGGCGGCCTCGGTCTCGGGGAACTTTGCCTTCACCTGGTCGCGGTATTCCAGCGTCTGCAGGTCCAGGGCGTAGAGTTTCTTCTCGGGGCCCTTCACCATGCGGAAGAAGCCGCCGCCGCTCTTGCGGCCCAGCAGGCCGCGCTCGACCATGCGGCGCACGAACTCGGGCGCGTGGAAGACCTCGCGCGCCTCGTCGTTCGGGATCAGCGGGTAGATGTTGTCGGCCACGTGCAGGAACGTGTCGAGGCCCACCAGGTCGGCCAGCTGGAAGGTGGCCGTCTTGGGGCGGCCGATGGCCGGGCCGGTCAGGGCGTCGACCTCCTCGATGGTCAGCCCCAGCTCCTGCATGACATTGAACGTGGCCATCATCGCGTGCACGCCGACGCGGTTGGCGATGAAGTTCGGCGTGTCGCGGGCGATGACGACGCCCTTGCCGAGGCGGTCGCGCGCGAACGCGCAGACGTCGTCCAGCACGGCCGGGTCGGTGTCGGCCGTCGGGATGACCTCGAACAGCTTCATGTAGCGCGGCGGGTTGAAGAAGTGGGTGCCCAGGAAGCGGGGCTTGAGGTCGTTCGGCAGAACCTCGCTCATTGCCGCCAGCGACAGGCCCGAGGTGTTGCTCGTCAGCAGCGCGCCCGCCTTCACGTGTGGCGCCACGGCGGCCAGCACCTTCAGCTTGATCGGCAGGTCCTCCTTCACGACCTCGATGACCCAGTCGGCGCGGGCGACCTTCGCGAGGTCGTCCTCGAGGTTGCCGGTCGTGATGAGCCCGGCGCGCTCGCTGCTGAACAGGGGCGAGGGGCGGCTCTTGACCATGGCCGCGACGGCGTCGGCGGCGATGCGGCCGCGCACCTTCGGGTGGTCGAGCGCCAGCCCGGCCGCCTTCTCGGCGTCGGTCAACTCGCGCGGGGCGATGTCCAGCACCAGCGAGGGGACGCCGGCGTTGGCGAAGTGGGCGGCGATGGCGCTGCCCATGACGCCCGAGCCCAGGACGGCCACGAAATTTACCTGCCTGCGCATGATCCTGCCTTTCCGCCGGCAGCCCCTGCCGGTCGGGCGGGGCGCCACGGGGAAATTAATGAATGACCATTCAGTCAGAAGCTGACTGTAGCAGGGGGATTTCCCCCTGTCAACCGGCGCGGGCGCCCTGCAAATGATTCCTTCAGGCCAGCCGATGTGCTAGATTGTTGGCTTGGGCGACGATCGCTTCCGTGCGGGTCGCGCCGAAACGGCAACTTTAATGAACGGCAGTTCAGCCGCTATGCCCCGCCAGCCCACCGGTCGCAAGAAGGAAGCCATCCTCGACGCCGCCGTCGTGGAGATCGCCGCGCACGGCTACCACGGCACCACCGTGGCGATGATCGCCCGGCGCGCGGGCGTGGCCGACGGCACCATCTACCTCTATTTCCAGAACAAGGAGGAGGTGCTGGTCTCGCTCTTCGATCGCGCCATGGACCGCTTCACGGCGCTGGGCGAGGGAGAGCTGGCGCGGCTGGAGGATCCGGCGGAGCGGCTGGCGCGCATCATCGAGCTCCATCTCGAGCTGGTGGGCGGCGATCGCGACCTGGCGATCATCACGCAGGTCGAGCTGCGCCACAGCGTCCACTTCCTGGACCAGCTCTCGCGCGCCAAGGTGGGGCAGTACCTGCAGGTCATCGGCGGGGTCATTGCCGAGGGGCAGCAGGCCGGCCTGTGGCGGCGCGACCTGGAGGCGGGGCTGCTGGCCAAGGCCGTCTTCGGCATCCTCGACGAGATGGCCACCGACTGGGTGCTGTCGCGCCGCAACACGCGGCTGGCGGCCCGGGCCGACGCCGTGACGCTGATCGTCATGGGGGCGCTGCGGCCGGTGGCCTGACCACTCCGCCCCTGGTGCCTGGACCCCGCCCTCCCGTCCATCCTTCCGACCATGGCACGCGACTTGGTAATCCGGAGTGTTCCGGGGGCCTGAACTCCCCCGGACCCGCATCGTCCGCCTTGGGGTGCCAATGCCCTAAGTGCGGGCCGGATCAAGCCAAGGAGCGCTGCCGTGCGGTTTCCGCGAATTCCAGCCAGCCCGTCGGCCCTGGGCCGACTCGGGGCGGTATTGACAGTTTTCTGGGCAGGGGTGGCCCTGGCGGGACCCTTCGTCCAGCTTCAGGTATTGCTGCCGGGCGAGGTGGCGGCCCCGGGCACCGTGTCGGGCAAGACCGGCACGCCGGACGCCCAGGTGACGGGCGTGCCGTTCGACGTGGTCGTGCGCGCCTGCGACGCGGCGTGGTACACCGTGGGTGCGGCCTCTGACGTCATCCGCCTGACCTCCACCGCGGGCACGGCCGTGCTGCCGGCCCCGTCGGTGCTGATCGGCGGCACCGCGACGTTCCAGGTCATCCTGCCGGCCGCCGGCACCGCGCGCTTCACGGCGCAGGACCAGACCAACCTGACCATCCCGCTGGGCAGCTCGACGAACATGACGGCCGTCGCGTTGTCGGGCTTCCGCTTCCAGGACGCGGCGCCGCACGTGCGCGCGGCGGGCGTCGCGTTCGCGACCTCGCTGACGGCCATCGACGCGAGCGGCAACGTGGTGCTCGGCTACCACGGGCCCGTGTCGCTGGAGCAGCTGACCAGCCAGGGCCTCGGGCGCGTCGAGCCGGCGACGGTCAACCTGGCGAGCGGCGTGTGGAGCGGCACCCTGACCGTGTACCGTGCCGACACCGCGAACCAGCCCGCGGGCGCCGTGCGCGTGCATGCGCACCTGCCGGGAGATCCCGGCCGCAGCGGCACCTGCGACCCGTTCGTCGTCAACGCCGGCGCGTTCACGCGCCTGCAGCTGCTGGTGCCCGGCATGACCGCGGTGCCGGGCAGCGTGACCGGGTACGAGGGCGTGCCCGGCAGCCAGTCGGCCATGGCCACCTTCCAGGTCTCGGCCCGCGCCACCGACACGTGGTGGAACCCCGTCTCGTCGACGCACCAGGTGCGGCTGGTCTCGAGCGACTCGTGGGCGACCACGCCGCTGACGATGACGCTGGCCTCGGGCTACGCGCAGGGCAGCGTGGCCCTGGCGACGACCGGCGGCCAGACGCTGACGGTGTACGACCTGGACGACCCGACCGTCACGACGATGGTCAGCCCGGTCATCCCGGTGACGGCCGCGGCCGCCAGCCACTTCCAGTTCTCGGCGCTGCCGTCCGGCGCCACCGCCGGCCAGCCGATCACGATGACGATCCGCGCCGTCGATGCGGGCGGCACGACGATCACGACCTTCGACGGCAACGCGCGCCTGAGCGCGACGACGGGGCCCACGACGATGAGCCCCGAGGCGGTCACCTTCACCGACGGTGTCTGGACCGGCCCGGTCACGCTGTACGGCGCGGCCGTCGGCACGACCGTCACCTGCCAGGACTACGCGACGCCGCCGCACCTGGGCACCAGCGCCGCGGTCAACGTGGGCCCGGGCGCCTGGACGGGGCTGCAGGTGCTGCTGCCCGGCCAGGTCGCGGTGCCGGGCACGACGCTGGGCGTCACGGGCGAGCCCGAGCCGCAGTCGGCCGGCCAGCCGGTGGCGATCAGCGTGCGCGCGGTCGACGCGTGGTTCAACGTGGTGCCGGGCGCGACGGGCGCCCTGCAGCTGTCGGGCAGCGACCCGAGCCTGGCCGTGGCCGGGACGCCGGCGCTGGCCGGCGGCACCGCCGCGGTCACCATCACCCCGTACCTGGCCGGCGCGCAGGGCGTGACCTGCGCCGTGCCGACCGCGCCCGCCGTGGACGCGGGCCACAGCGCGGAGTTCCTGGTCTCGGCGGGACCGTTCACGAAGCTGCTGCTGACGCTGCCGGGGCAGGCGCCGCTGCCGGGCGCCGGCGACGGGCGCACGGGCACGGCCGACGACCAGTCGATCACCTACGGGTTCGCCGCCGTCGTGCGCGCGACCGACGACTGGTTCAACCCGCTGGGCGGCGTCAACGACCTCATCAGCCTGGCGTGCTCCGAGCCGCAGGCGCAGGTGGATGGCCCGCTGTCGATGGTCGACGGCACGGCCACCTTCACCGTCCGCCTGGCGGCCGGCGGCTACCAGATGCTGACGGCGACAAACCTCACGCGCCCGGCGATGGCCACCAGTGCCACGCAGGTGCGCGCCATCTCCAGCGGCCTGCACCTGGTGGCCGCGATCGCGCAGGAATCGATCCAGGCCGGCGCGCCGTTCACCCTCGAGGTGACCGCGCGCAACGATGCCGGCAGCGTCATCCAGGAATGCAACGCGCAGGTCACGGTCATCGCCGTGGGCGCGCACGACCAGGCGCCGGCGCGCGGCACGCTCAGCTCGACCACGTTCCAGCTGCTGCAGGGGCGGCGCACGGTGAGCCTGTCGTACACGTTTGCCGAGGACGTGGTGCTGCGCATCAGCGACGACGCCGGCTCGACGCCCGCGGTGACGGGCGCACTGCAGGTGGTGCCCGGCGATCCCGCGGCGCTCGAGCTGACCGGCGACCCCGCGTGGGCGCGACCGGGCCGCAGCATCGAGTTGACGGCGCGACTGACCGACGCGTTCGGCAACGGCGTGCCGCACCAGAGCGTCACGTTCGCCGTGGCTGCGGGCGACAGCGGCCTGCTGGCGCCGGGGCCGGGCAAGGCCGTCTCGGTGGCCACCGGGACCGGTGGGCTGGCGTCGGCGCAGTACCGCGCGCCCGACTTCGCCCAGCAGTTCACGGTCACGGCCGCGTGCGGCGGGCTGACCGCCGGTTGCGACGTGGTCACGGCCGAGGTCAACCCCGAGGCCGCCGCCGGCTACCTGACCAACTACCCGAACCCGTTCCACCCCGGCGAGGGCCCGACGACCATCGCCTGGAAGCTGGACGCGGCATCGGAAGTGCGGCTGCGCATCTACACCGTCAGCGGCGGGCTGGTCCTGGACCGGCGCTTCGACGCGGGCGGGCCCGGCGGCAGCGTCGGCAACAACGAGTTCATCTGGGACGGCAGGAACGGCGACGGCGTGGACGTCGCCAGCGGCGGCTATGTGCTGCGCGTCGAGGCGCAGGGCTCAGGAACCACCCAACACGTCATGCGCCGCAAGGTCGGCGTGGTGTGGTAGGCCGGGAGGCACCATGGA
>CAINDZ010000749.1 GCA_903847545.1 uncultured bacterium
ACTTCGTGTCGTTCGAGAAGACGCTGGCCGCGTGGCCGAAGCCGCTGATCCAGTTCTGACGGGAGGCCCACGATGAAGGTGACGATCGAGTACTGCCGGGTCTGAAACTACGAGCCGCGCGCCGCCGGTCTGGCGGAGGCCATCCAGGAGCGGTTCGGGATATCGGCCGAGATGCTTCCCTCGAGCGGGGGCGTCTTCGAGGTGACGGTCGACGGGGAGTTGGCCTTCTCGAAGAAGGCGCAGGACCGGTTCCCCGACCACGCCGAGATCTTCGCGGAAATCGAACGCCGCCGCTGAGTCCAGCGGCGGCGTTCACCATCCAGCCACGGGTGTCCCGGCGCCGACGCGCCGTGGTTACCTGTCCTTCTTCGCGGCATCCCCGGTGTCGAGGCGACGCAGTTCCTCGCGCAGCCCGCGCATCTCCTTCTGCAGGTCCGCCAGCTCGCGGCGCAGCTCGGCCTCGTCGCGCGCGTCGCGCGGCCCGTGCGAGGTCCAGTCCGCGGTGTCGATGTCGTCGAGGCCGGTCTGCACGGCCCTCGCCACCTCGGCCATGATCGCGTCGAGGTCCACCTGGTAGGAGCCCTCGGTCGTCGCCACGTCGACGCGGTTGTCCTGGCCGACGCGCACCTGCAGCTGCAGGTCCTTCAGCGCGGTCATCGCCTCGCCCACGGCGCCCTCGACGATCTGGCCGACCTGGTCGAGGTCGACCACGGTCGTCGTCTCCTTGCCGTCCTCCTTGGCGGTGACGGTCATCTGGCGGCCGTTCACCTCGATCTTCACGTCGCCGTGGTCGCCGGCGTCGGCGTGCCGGGAGCGCACGACGTGGACGGTCTTGTGCTCGCCGGGGGCCTTGGGCGCGGCGGGCGGCGCCGGCGGCGCCGGGGGCACCGGCGGGTTCTCCATGCGGGCGGCGAACGCCAGGGAGGCCGCAGCCAGGACGGCCGCCGCCGCGGTCGTCCGCAGGATGAAGGAACGGGAAACGCGAGGGGCTGCCATGTTCGACCTCCGTTGCGCGATGCCTGCCGGGGTTGGTTGCGCCCCCGCCGCGGCGGGGCTGTCCCCCTGATACGCAGTTATGCGGGCGGGGTTGCACGGCCACTGCGTGGGCCGGGCCGGCCGGGCGGGACACCCGGAAATGAGGCCGGCCGCGCCCCCGAAGGGACGCGGCCGGTCGCGGTAGGGGCCGGTTCGCCGGCGGCCCCTCGTCAGACGTCGCGCTCGAGGCCGAGCCGCTTGACCTTGTCCACGTTGCCCGGGGACTGCGCGGCGGCGTGCTCGTGCTTGAACATCTCCTCCGGCATCTTGCCCGTGATCCACGAGGGGTTCATCGGGTAGGCGTGCGGGTTGAAGATCACGCCGTACATGTGCCAGATCAGGATGGCCAGGAAGGCCAGCCACGCCTCGTAGTAGTGGATGACCAGGAAGACTTCCAGGAAGCCCTTGCCCACCTGCGCCACCAGCAGCTTCTCGAACCAGAGCGACAGGCCCGTCAGCACCATCACGATGGTGCCCCAGATCAGCGCCCAGTACTCGGCCTTCTCGACGAACGAGAAGCGGCGCATCGCGGGCGGGGTCTCGCGCTTGCCCAGGTTGTACATGACCATGCCCATGGCCTGCTTCGCGTCGTCCAGGTTGGGCGCGATGTCCTTCAGGAAGACGCGGCCCTTCGTGGTCATCAGGTAGCCCA
>CAINDZ010000750.1 GCA_903847545.1 uncultured bacterium
CGAAGAGCAGGCGTTCGGCCTCGTCCAGGCGGCCCTCGACGACCTCGCTGTCGCCGCTGACGGCGACGATGGCCAGGAACGCGCGCTGCGCCAGGTCGGCCGGACCGACGCGCGCCACGGCGTACTCGGCATTGCGCAACCGCTGCACCAGCGCGCGCAGCGGCGCGCGCATCTCCTTCAGCGAGCGCGACCCCGGCAGCACGAGGTCGGCCACCAGGGTGCCGGTGTAGATGCGCACGTCGTCCATGCCCGCCTCCCCGCGCCGGTCGCCGGGACCGCGCGGTCGCGCCACGCTACGCGATGCCGCCCCCGCGAACAACCAGGATCGCGCCCCGTCCGGAAGATCAGCGGACCAGGGTCAGCTTGCGCCCCTGCACGCCCCGCGGCGTGGCCAGTCGAGCCAGGTACACGCCCGCGGCGGCCGGCCGGCCCGCCTCGTCGTGACCGTCCCAGGCGAAGCGGTGCGTGCCCGTCGCAAGCGAGCCCGACCACAGCCGTCGCACGCGGCGACCTGCGGGATCGACGATGTCGAGCGTGGCCTGGTCGCGCGCGGACATCGCGCAGGTGACCCACGCGACCGGGTTACACGGGTTCGGCTCGACGGCGAGCAGGCGCCCCGACGGCGGCGACGGCGGCCCGGGCAGCGTGTCGACGGCCACCGTCCACGAACGCGCCTCACCGCCCGTCGCACCGTTGCCGACGATGACCCCGACGCCGGCCAGGCGCAAGGCGGGCACGGGCAGGACCAGGCTCGCATCGCCGTGACGGTCGAGGCTGACCTGGTCCTGCCAGCCGCCGCCGTCGGTGGTCTGCACGTGCAGCGACAGCGACAAGGGCACGGGGGCGTCCTCGCCGTCGAAGCGAATCCGCAGCAGCCGGTCGCCCAGGCCCTCGAACCCGCCCAGCCGCACCGGCGCCGCGGCCAGGTGCTCGACCGTGCCGGCGACCTCGCCCGGGTACGCCAGCAGCTGGCCCGCCAGGTCGCCCTCGGGATAGGCCGCGGCATCGGCATATCCCAGGCCCGGCACGCAACGACCGCCGACCGCGTAGTTCCAGGCGGTGAAGTCGCCCCAGCCCGCGGCCAGCGAGGTGCCCCGACCGGCCAGCACCGAGTCCCACGCCGCGAGCGGCAACTCGGCGTGCACCTGCGTGCGCCGCCGCCAGAAATCGGCGATGACGCCGTCGCCGTGACGTCGCGCCAGCCAGACCTGGAACACCGCATCCTCGTACGAGCCCGAGCCGCCGTCGTCCAGCGGCACCTGCGGCCGGCGCACCGGGTTGTCGCGGTTCATGTACCACAGGTAGTCGTTGACCTGCGCGTACACGCGCTCCTCGGCCCAGGTCGCGTCCAGCTCGGTCCAGTTGTCCTCGCTCCAGCGACTGGCCGCGTACTGGCACACGTGGCGGAACTCGTGCGCCGCGGTCACCTTCGCCGAGCCGGCCGCATCTCCGTCGGGATCATCGTTCGGCGCGAAGTGCGCGAACGTGCTGTGCAGCACCAGGCGCGTCCGGCCCAGCGCGGGATCGACGGGCGTCGTGTAGCCGTAGATGCGCATGCGGCGAAAGGTCACGTCGACCGGCGTGACCGGCGGCGGCAACGCGCCGAGCGTGTCGATCTCGGCGCTCCAGGCGTGCTCGAGATAGCCGGCCATGCGTGCCACGAAGTCGGGGGTGCCGTCGGCCGGATCGACGTCGACCAGGGGCACGGCGTTGTCGCCCTCGGTGAACCACGACAGGCGAAAGTGTCCGCCGTCGCTGGTCAGCGTGTCGGAGGCCTCGGTGACGGCGAGGTAGCCGTCGATGGCCTCGCGCACGGCGGCCGACAAGGCGTCGCGCGTGGCCAGGTACTCGCGCACCAGCGGCGTGCCGCAGCGATCCGGAGGGAGCAGCGCGGCCACGTCACCGTCGCGGAAGTGGTCCGGCAGGCGGCCCGGGTCGAGGGCCGCCTCGAAGCGCAGGAGGAGGGACTGTTCGGGCGTGAGGGCATCGGAACCGGCGGTTTCCGCGGACCGGTCGGACGGGGTCGCCGCCACCGGCCCGACCGCCGCCAGCCCGAGGGCCGCAGCCAGGACCAGCCGCTGCGCAAGCGTGTTGCCGCCCAACCACATCGAACGTCGAATCTCCCCGTCCCCGGCTGCCCGCGGGCGCGTTGTCGTGTCCGGAAGGCGTCCATTATCGGTTTCCGGGGCCCCTGCGGCCAGCTATTTCCCCCGCGGACGCGCCCCGGCGCCGGGTCGAAGGGCGTTGCCAGCGACGAGGCCATGCCCTAGGATGGACGCATGTTCCCACTGCGACACGACTTCCCGTGGGCCCGCGCGGCCCTGGCCGCCGCCTGCCTCGCGGGACTGCTGGCGGCCGGCGGTTGCCGTGAGCGGCCGCCCCAGCCGGGAGCCGAGGTCGCGCCTCCCGAGCCGGCCATCCCCCACCCCCGCGTCGAGCGCGACCTGCGCGAGCTGCGCAAGGGCGGCCAGCTGCGCGTCCTGTTCCGCTACGACTCGAGCAACTACTTCCTGCACAAGGGCGAGCAGGCCGGTTTCGAGTACGAGCTGATGGAGCGCTTCGCGCGCGACCAGGGCGTCACGGTGGCGCCGGTGGTCGTCGAGCCGGGCGCCGACATCGTCTCGCTGCTGAACGACGGGACCGGCGACGTCGCCTGCGGCAGCCTGATCGCCGACTCCGAGCACGAGCGATGGGTCGCCCTGACGCGCCCGACCAACTTCGCGCGCAAGGTGCTGGTGCTGCCGGCCGACGACCGGCGCGCGAACGCCACGTCGGCCCTGTCGGGCCTGACGGTGACGTTGCCGCAGCACGACCCCTTCCGCGCCGACCTGCAGCGCATGTCCGACGCCGGCGGCTGGGGCCTGAAG
>CAINDZ010000751.1 GCA_903847545.1 uncultured bacterium
GCGCCCTGCAGCAGCGGGTTCTGCAGGTACGGCGAGGCGAACGTGTTGTCGACGACGACCAGGGCGCCGCCCTTGTGGGCGATGTCGGCACAGGCCTGCAGGTCGGTCAGCTTCAGCGTGGGATTGGCCGGCGTCTCGAGGTAGACCAGCTTCGTGTCCGGGCGCATGGCCGCGGCCACGTTCGCCGGGTCCGAGCTGTCGACGAACGTCGAGGCGACGCCGAAGCGCACGTACTCGTTCTCGAGGATGGTGCGGCTCGGCCCGTACAGCGCGTCGGTCGCCACGATGTGCGTGCCCTGCCCCAGGAAGGCCAGGTACACCATGTTGACGGCCGCCATGCCGCTGGCGGCGGCCAGCGCGCCGCAGCCGTGTTCCAGCTCGGCGATGTTGTGCTCGAGCGCCTCGATGGTCGGGTTGCCCAGGCGCGTGTACTTGTAGCCGGGCTCGCCGCGGAAGCAGGCGGCGCCGTGGTCGGCATCCCGGAAGGCGAAGGTGGACGTCTGGTAGATGGGCGTCGACACGGCGCCGGTCGCAGGGTCGGCGTGCTGCCCCGCGTGGATGATGCGGGTCATCATGCCCTTCTTGCCGATGTCCTTCATGGAGACGCCTTTCGGGAGGGCGCCCTCGGCGGGCGCAGTTTGCGGGTGGTGGCGCCCCCGGGCGCCGTTCGCACATCGCCAATAATGGCCCGCGGGGGCCGGGAAAGCCAACCTTCAGCCGGCCGCCGCCTCGTCCAGGATGGCCGACAACCGCGCCATGTGATCGGCACGGCCGGCGTGCCGTTCAGCCCAATTCCGGGCCGCAGCGCGGGCCTCGTCGGGCAGGCGGACGGCTTTCAGGAGCGCCGTCAGCAGGGCCGAGGGGTCGCCCGGCGCCGCCGTGTACCCGGTCTGCCCGTCGACGATCAACTCGGGGATGCCGCCGATGGCCGAGCCGACCACCGGCAGCCCGGCCGCCAGCGACTCGAAGGCCGCCATCGGCCCGTTCTCGTACCACACCGACGGCAGCACGCTGAAGCGCGCGCGGGCCAGCACGGTGCGCAGCCCGTCCGGGTCGAGGGGCCCGAGGATCTCGGCCGCGTGCAGCTCGAGCAGCGCCGCGTGCGAGCGGATGTTCCCCTCGCAGGGGCCCGAGCCGGCGACCAGCAGTTCCAGCGGCGGTTCGGCGATGGAGCCGTCGGCGTGGCCCAGTTCCCACAGGCGGTGCGCCTCGAGCAGCGTGCGCAGGCCCTTCTCGCGCGAGATGCGGCCGAAGTACACGTAGGCATCTCGCGCCGGCGCCGCGGGCAGCCGGTCGGGGCGCCACGCGTCGAGGTCGACGAAGTTCGGCAGGTGCCGCAGCTTTTCCCGCGGGAAGCCCCACTCGGCGTATTTCTCAAGGTAGAAGCGGCTCGGGCACAGGAACGCGCGCACGTGGCGCGTGTACAGCCCGCGCGAACGCTGGTGCGCCGTCTCGAGCGCGGCGAGTGCCGATGCGGCGCGCGAATCCTTGACGCACTTTCCGAGCACGGCGTTGTGGAACCGCCCGCCGCGGCAACGCTCGCACGGCGCGCCGTCGCGCAGCATGTGGATGGCCGGGCAGAGCAGGCGCAGGTCGTGCAGCGTCATCACCACCGGGATGCGGTGGCGGCGCAGCACCGGCAGGATCGACGGGCTGAGGTGGTGGTAGATGTTGTGCAAGTGCGCGACGTCGGGCCGCGCCTCGCGCAGGAGGCGGTCGAGGTTGCGCGCGGCCTCGCGGTTCCACAGCAGCGAGGCGGCGTCGCCGAGTCCGCCCCCGCCCAGGCGCGGCCGCGAGTAGTCGCGGGCCCGCACGAAGTGGCGGTCCCACGGGCTCGGGCGGGCGTCCGGCTCGGCCATCGCGAAGGGGATGACGTCCCACCCGGCGCGGGAGAGGTCCTCCTCTTCCTGCACGAGGTAGCGACCGACGCCCCCGGCCGGGCCGATGTCATGGTAGAACTTGTTGACCAACAACAGCTTGCGCTGGCCCATGGGGCGTTGCTCCCGGTCGCGCGACGGATTGCGCCGGCCCCGTGGCCGGTTCCCGCCGCCACTATTACCCCCGGTCAAATGCGCGGTCAATCTTTCCCGCCGCGCGACGATAACTCGTTGGCAATCGAAGGGACTGCGCGGAACCGGGCGGCCGCCCGGGACACGCGCGTGGTCCCGCGCGGAACGGAGCGCAACGGCGTGGACAGGTCCAGGCATCCCGAGGCATTTCCGGCGCGCGACGCGGCACCGGCGGCGGCGTGTGCGCTGCTGGCCGCGGCCTCGCCGGCGCTTGCGGCCACGGGCTCCTCGACGCCGGCCACTGCGGCCTGGGTGGCCGCGGGAGCGGCGATCACGCTGGCCCTCGGCGCCGTCACGGCCCTCGTGCGTGCGCGTCGTGCAGCTGTCCGGGAGCGCGCGCGGCGCGAGGCGCTGGTGGTCCGGCTCGGCGCGCTGGCCCGCGGCGAGAACGCCGGGCCCGGGACCGAGGGGATCCACGACGCCGAGGCGGCCGACCTGGTGGCGGGCTTCAAC
>CAINDZ010000752.1 GCA_903847545.1 uncultured bacterium
CGGGTCGCGCGGCGGCCGGGGTCGGTCCGGTCAGGGCCGCCAGGCGCAGCCCAAGGCCGCGCCGGCCGGCGAGCCCAACGGCAACCTGAAGTCGGCCGACGAGAAGGCCAGGCCCGCGGGCCGTCGCAAGGCCTCGCCGAAGGCGGCCCCGGCGGCGGACGAGATCCGCTTCGAGGTCAAGCCCACCGGCAAGCCCGCCACGCGGCGCAGCGAGCCCGCGGCGCCGGCGACGCCCGCGCCGGCGGCGAAGAAGGCCGTGCGCAAGAAGGCCCCGACGGCCGTGGCGAAAAAGCCCGCCGCGACGACGCGCAAGAAGCCGGGCGCCTAGGCCGGGCCGCGCTCCAGCCGCGCAGGACCCCGTCCCGGAACGGACGGGGTCCTGCGCTTTTTCCTTAACCCGCCCGGCCGCCAGTCGATATGCCGTGGGCGTCGACCTTGGGGGTGCGTGCCGCACGGGAGCGGGACATGGGAAACAGGAGACCGGACATGAAGAACGAGATCGCGGAGATCGACAGCGTCATGAACCTGTCCGAGGCCATGGGGAACATGGACGGCGACGCGGAGCTGCTGCAGGAGATCGTCGGCATCTTCATGCAGACCGGCGCCGAGCAGCTGGCCACGCTCGACAACGCGATCGCGGCCGGCGATGTGCGCGAGGTCGCGCTGCGCTCCCACGGCATGAAGGGCGGCGCCTCGAACTTCTGCGCGCGCAAGTTCGTCGCCGCGGCGCTCAAGCTGGAGCTGCTGGCGAAGACCGGCAGCCTCGACGGCGCCCCCGAACTCCTGGCCACGATGAAGGCGAGCTATGCCGAGCTCGAGGAACTCACCGTCCTGATCAATTGGGACGAGGTCGCGCAGAACTGGTCCCGCTAGGCGGCCACCGGCAGCGCGACGACATGCGAAGCGGCGGCCCGCAGGGGCCGCCGCTTCGTCTTCACCGGCGTGGCACTGCTACTCGGCCAGCCGCCAGCCCTCGGGCAGCTCGTCGGGGTGGATGACCGCACGCACGCGCCCGGGCTCGGCGCCGAAGGGCGCAAGCCACTGCTGCTCGAAGGCGCCCAGCCCTGCCGCGCCCGGCAACAGGGAGGCCGGCGCCACGAACGTCGCGTCGGCGGTCACGGCGCTCCCCGCCAATCCCACCGCCGCCTCAGCGGCCTGGTCCAGCAGCGCGCCGGCCAGCCCCAGCCCGCTCCACACGCCCAGGCGCGGGCCCAGCGGCGGCAGCTTCACCAGCGGGCGCGGCGGGTACTCGAAGACCTCGACGGCGCGGCCCGCGGGGATGCCCGCCAGCTTGCGCGCCTCGGCGATGGCATCGCCCAGGCCGCCGATGCCGTCGCACAGCCGGCGGTCGATGGCGTCCTGGCCCATCCAGACGCGGCCCTGCGCGATCGCGTCCACCGCGGCCGGGTCCAGCCCGCGCCCGGCGGCCACCGCCTGCACGAACTGGTCGTACATGCCGCGGATGACATGCTCGGCGCGCGCCAGCTCGTCGTCGTTCATCGGCCGGCGGGGGATGCTGCCGATCGTCGGCAGGCCGACCTGGCTGTACATGTCGGCATGCCGGCCGCGCTGCACGGACTCGGCGGTGATGCCGGCCTTCGCGGCCAGCCCGTCGTCCCACAGCCAGCCGCTGATCACGCCGATCGAGCCGGTGATCGTCACCGGCGTCGTGAGGATGCGCGAGCCGTCCATGCTGATCCAGTAGCCGCCGCTGGCCGCGACGTCGCCCTGGCTGACGACCACGGGCTTGCCCGCGGCTTTCAGCGTGCGCACGGCCTCGGCCACGAGGTCGCTGGGCAGCGGGTCGCCGCCCGGCGAGTCGACGCGCAGCACGACGGCGCGCACCGACGCGTCACGCGCCAGCGCGCGCAGCCAGGCGCTGCTGGCGCGACCGTTGATGCCGGTGTCCATCGCGCAGTCGCCGACCAGGAACACGACCGGGATGCGCGCGGCGGGGCCCCAGGCGTCGTCCCAGTACCGGCGGCCCAGCGCGGCGGGCCAGCGGCCCGGGCTGGCGCCCTCCTGCTTCAGCGACTCGAGCAGCGTGTCCCAGCGCCCGACCTGGTCGACCAGGCCGGCGGCGAGCGCCTCCTGCGGCATCAGCACACCCAGGCTGTCGACGACCGCGTCCAGCCCGGCCGGCGCGCGGCCGCGTCCGCGCGCGATGCCGTCGCACCAGGTCTCGTAGGCGACGTCGACGATGCGCTGCCGCTGCTCGCGGTCGGCGTCGCTCATCGAGTCGCGGCTGAGGGTCTCGGCCGCGCTCTTGTACTTGAAGTAGCGGTGCTCCTGGAAGCCCAGCCCCAGCTTGGCGAGCGTGCCCTTCAGGTAGCTGCGCGACAGGGCCAGGCCCGGCAGCGCCACGTCGCCCTGGGGATCGACCACCAGCCGGTCGGCGACGGCCGCCAGGTACATCGTGCCCATGTTCAGGCGGTCGGCATACACCACGACGCGCTTGCCCGCGTCGCGCACCTCCTGCAGCTTGCCGCGCATCTCCCATAGCAGCGACGGGCGCCCGGCGAAGCCGGCCAGGTTCAGGGCCAGGATGTCCAGCTGCGGGTCGTCGCGCACGGCCTCGAGCTGTGCCATCAGGTCCAGCCAGGCGACGTTGCGGTTGTCCAGCCAGCGGTGCTTCTGGTAGGCCAGCATGCGGTTCTGCAGGTCCAGCGCCACGTAGTGCTGCCCGTGGTGGAAGAGCCCGCCCGCGTCGCGGCCGCTGAATGGCGGCTCGCTGCGCGCCAGCCAGGTCGTCATCACCTCGTTGCCGTCGGCGTCCAGCAGCGATTGCGCGGCCATGTGGCCGGTGCGTCCGCTCCAGCCGACCATCATCGCCACATCGGCGTCGCCGCCGTCCTGGCGCTGCCGCGCGCGCACGCCCAGATGCAGGCCGCGCAGGGGGCGCACCTCCAGGCCGGCGCCCCACTGGCCGTGGCCGAACGCGGTGCCGTCGTCGATGGTCCAGTCGCCGAACAGCGTCAGCCACGGCGTCCCGGCCGGGCGCAGGCCCAGGTCGAACACGTTCTGCGCCGCGTCAGCCTCGAGGCTCTGGGCGCGGCTGGCGCCCCACGTCAGCCAGCGCGCCGGGCGGCTGACCAGGCCGGCCACGAGCGCGCGGTCGCGCAGCTCGCCGGCGGGCGACCCGGCGCCCCAGCGGTACGCCAGCCCGAACGCGCCGCCGCGCGCGCCGCCGGCCAGGCCGACCTGCCAGTCGTCGACGGTGGCGCGCCCGCCGCGCCAGTCCACCAGCGAGCGGTTCATCGCCAGGTTCAGGTGCCGGCCGGTGGCGAAGCCGAAGCGGTTGAAGGTCAGGTGTCCATCGCGGTCGTCGGCCCACAGGTCGGTGCCGGCGCGGTCGCTGAGCGCGAATGCCGCGGGGTTGAACAGGCCGCCCACCGGGCCGGCGGTCACGCCGGGCGTCTGGGGCAGGAACCAGCTCTCGGTGCGGTAGTCCAGCAGCGCGGGGGCGTCGGCCAGGGCGGGCGCGACCGCGGCGCAGGCCACGAGGGCGATGACGGCAATGCGGGCTGCCGTGGTCATGCGGGCTGTCGTCGTCATGCGGGCTGCCGCGGCAACGCGGGCGCCGGCCGGGCGGAACACGGGCATGGAGGACCTCCGGAATCGTCGGGTGGGCTGCCGCGAGAATGGACCGCGGGGCCCGGGCGTGACAACCGCAAAACGCTGCTGGCCATTTCGCGCGCGATGCACTACAACAGGTGGCCGACAGGACAGGATCGCCCAGGGACGGAGACCGCGCCATGAATCGCAACCGTGACAAGCGAGCCGCCGTCGTGCTCGCCCTCCTTCTGGTCCTCGTGTTCGTGCTGGGGCAGGCCCGCCGCGCGGACGCCGACCGCAACGACACCCACGCCGCGACCGCGGACGGCAGCCTGATCGCAGGCGGCGCCGCGCCGGCCGCCTGCTCCCTCCATGACTGACGGGCGCATTCCCGCCCTGACCGACCACGACCCCGCCCCGCCCGCCAGCCGTCGCGCCAGCCTGTGGCTGATCGCCGCCGCCATGGCGCTGGTCATCGGCCTGAAGTCGCATGCCTCGCCCTGGCCCGCCGTGCCGTGGCACCTGCCGGGCTGGCTGGCGCTGGCCGCGGGCGTGGGGTTGGCCTGGCGCACCGAGCCGAACTCGCGCTGGGCCCGCACCACGGTGCTGCTGGCCTGGACCATCACCCTGCTGTTCTTCACGCGCATCGACGGCGACACCACGAACGCGCACGTGCTCGAGCTGGCCCTGAAGCTGGGGCTGGGCGTGCTGCTGGTGCCGGCGCTGGCGGCGAAGTGGTGGCTGAAGGAGCCGCTGGACTACCGCTGGCTGAACGGGCGCTGGACGCCGCGCATGTGGCTGTGGCTGCCGGCCGGGTTCGGCCTGGCCTTCGGGTTCCTGTGGCTGTACTTCAACGTGCTGACCCCCGACCTGCACCACAGCTGGCCGTTGCCCCTGACGGGCGACCGCACCGAGGCCATGTGGCGCCTGTTCTGGGGCTGCAACTTCGTCGGCATCTGGGACGAGCTGGCGTTCATCAACTTCGTCTTCGTCCTGCTGTGCCGGTCATTCCGGTTCCGCGAGGCGAACCTGGCCCAGGC
The DNA here is from genome assembly GCA_903847545.1 of uncultured bacterium. GTDB lineage: Bacteria > Krumholzibacteriota > Krumholzibacteriia > LZORAL124-64-63 > LZORAL124-64-63 > CAINDZ01. The sequence continues at coordinate 4,596 of CAINDZ010000752.1, forward strand.
CGTGTTCTTCGCCTCGTTCCTGCACGAGATGGCCTTCGTGGGCTGGGGGCCGCCGGTCATCTTCGGCTTCGCGCTGATCCAGGGGCTGACCTACCGGCGCACCGGGTCGCTGCTGTACATCGTCGTGCTGCACCTGCTGGTCGACTCGGTCCTGTTCTACATGATCGCCAACCGGTGGTACCCGGGGTGGGGCTGGCATCCGTAGGGGTTGGGCGATGTCTTTAGCGTTATTTGATCATGAAATAGTCATAAATTGACGTTGCAATCTGCAACGGACGCCAAATTTGTCGCCAATGACGGAAAAATCGCTCAGTTTTAGCTTAACTTTGTCGAAGATAGCTGTTATGATGGTCTCCTGAAGGCCAAACCCGGCCCGCTTCCCCAACAAGGAGAGAGTGACCCATGGACCTGTCCAAGGCCCCGCTGCGCGAGTTCCTGGAGATCCCCTACGAGAAGCTCGAGGAGCTGAACCTCCAGTCGAAGGCGTACCAGGAGCAGTGGATCCCCATGGAGAAGGCCGAGGCCGAGCGCCGGGCCTACCTGGAGCAGGAGAAGCGGATCAAGGCCGTCACCGTGTGCTTCACCGACCTCGAGGGCCGGCTGCACATGCTGGACTACGACAAGAAGTTCCTGCTGAAGGCCGACGCCCTGACCTTTGACGGCTCGTCCATCCGCGGATTCTCGCGCATCGCCGAGAGCGACCTGCGGCTGGGCATCGACTGGCGCGCCTTCTACTGGATGCCGGCCGACGTGTTCGGCCCCGGCAAGGTGCTCGTGTTCGGCCAGGTGCTGGACCAGGACGGCACGCCCTACGCGGCCGACTTCCGCGGCCGGCTGCTGCGCTACACCGAGGAGCTGTACAAGAAGGACCAGACGGTCGTGAACGTCTCGGCCGAGATCGAGGGCTTCCTGTTCGCCCATCGTGACGCCGAGCGCGGCTACCTCGAGCGCGGCAAGTTCGAGCTGATCTCGACCGGCGGCTACTACCACAGCCTGCCGCAGGA
>CAINDZ010000753.1 GCA_903847545.1 uncultured bacterium
GCGACGCCCACGGTGCTGACCATCGCCACGATCCACGGCGGGGTGCGCTACAACATCATCCCCGAGGAAGTGACGATGACCGGCACGCTGCGCACGTTCGACGCCGCGCAGCGCGAGGCCATCAAGCAGCGCATCACGACGACGGTGCAGAACCTGGCCGCCAGCTACGGCGCGCGGGCCGAGGTGACGTTCATCGCCAGCGGCGCGGTAACCTGGAACGACCCGGCGCTGTCGCGCTCGGTGTTCGCCGCGCTGGAAGAGGCGGCCGGCGTCGGCAAGGTCGACATGAACCGCCGCCCGACGACGGTTTCGGAGGATTTCTCGGCGTACCAGGCGCAGGTGCCCGGCGTGTTCTACCACCTCGGCGCCAGCGCCGACGGGGTGGATCCCGCCGACTCGGCGCCCAACCACTCGCCGCGTTTCGACCCCAACGAATCGGTGCTGCCGCTGGGCGTGCGGGCGCACGTGCTGACGGCGGTCCGCTGGCTGGAGGCGCAGCCGTGAAGCGCCTGCTGTTCACCCTGCTGCTGCTGGCCGCGGCCCCGCGCGCGCAGGCGGCCGCCACCGCGTCCGAGCCGCTGGCGATCGGGCAGACCTTCAGCATCACGTCGTCCATCCTGGGCGAGACGCGCCGCATCAACGTGTACGCGCCGCCCGGCTTCGACGCCGCGACGGGCGGCGCCGACACAGTGCGCCTGCCCGTGCTCTACATGCCGGACGGCGGCCTGGCCGAGGACTTCCTGCACGTGGCGGGGCTGGTGCAGGTCGGGGCCGGCAACGGCACCATGCGCCCGTTCCTGCTGGTCGGCATCGAGAACACGCAGCGCCGGCGCGACCTGACGCCGCCCACGACCGACGAGCGCGACATGGCCATCGCCCCCAAGGTGGGCGGCTCGGCCGCGTTCCGCGCCTTCCTGCGCGACGAACTGATGCCGGTGGTCAACGCGCGCTACCGCACGACCGGCGAGACGGCCATCGTCGGCGAGTCGCTCGCGGGCCTGTTCGCCGTCGAGTCGTTCCTGGTCGAGCCCGGCCTGTTCGACACCGTCATCGCCATCGACCCCAGCCTGTGGTGGAACCGCGAGGACCTGGTCGCGCGCGCCGGCGAGCTGCTGGCCGCGCGCGGCGGCCGGCCCGGCACGCTGTGGCTGGCCAGCAGTGACGAGCCCGGCATCTACGCCCCCACCGCGAAGCTGGCGGCCCTGCTGGCCCTGACGCCGCCGCCGGGCGTGCGCTGCACCTGGGTGCCGCTGCCCTCCGAGGCGCACCCGACGATCTACCACCCGGCGGCGCTGCAGGCGTTCCGGGCCGTGCTGGCGCCGCGGGCCGGGAACTGACCCGCCGCCGGCGCCGTTGACCGCCTGACCCGGTTCAGGCAGAATCCCCGGGCGGGCCCGGCCCCACGGCCGGCCCGTTCCCGGGATCCCACCCGCCCCGTCCTTCCCGTCCAAGGAGCGCCTTCCATGATCCGTCATCTGGTCCCCGGCCCGGGCGGCCTGGCCGCCTTCGCGCTGCTCGCCCTGGGCGCCTGCGCCTTCACCGCGCCCGCGCGCGCCAACCCCCTGCTGGAGCCCAGCGGCCTGCCCCTGGGCGCCCCGGCGTTCGACCGCATCGCCGACGCGGACTTCGCGCCGGCGTTCGCCGCCGCCATGGAGTCGCACCTGCAGGAGGTGGCGACGATCGCGAACAACCCGGCGCCGCCGACCTTCGACAACACGCTGGTCGCGCTGGAGAAGGCCGGCTGGCAGCTGCGCAACGTGAACCTGGTCTTCAACGCGCTGGTCGGCGCCAACACCAACGATGCCCTGCAGGCCGTGCAGCAGGACATCGCGCCGAAGCTGGCCGCCCACCGCGA
>CAINDZ010000754.1 GCA_903847545.1 uncultured bacterium
CCCCTGGCCCCGGTACCGCCGGCGGCGGCGGCGGCCCCGGCCCCCGTGACGGCCGTGCCGGTCGCCACGGCCACGACCGGCGACGCGACGACGGGAGCGGCGCAGGCCGCCCCGGCGACGACGCCGGCGACGACCACGCCTGCCGGTCACTGACCGGCGGGCGGGCCAGGAGTCGGGAATGTTCCAGGAGTATTTTTCGCACAGCTCGCACCTGGTCTGGCCCCTCATCGGGCTGTTGCTGAGCGTGGCGTTTTTCATCGGCGTGCTGGCCTACGTGTTTCTGGGCCTGCGTGACCGGGGACACATCAAGCACTTGGCGGCGCTGCCGTTCGAGACCGAGGAAACGGGCGAGGATCCCGCCGCCATCAAGGCGGGCCAAATCGGGAGGACCAGTTAGATGAGCGAGAACCAGAATACCCGCGACAACCGGGCCGAGTACCGTCAGGACACGGTGATGGCCCACGAGTACGACGGGATCCAGGAGTTCGACAATCGCCTGCCGAACTGGTGGATGTGGATCATGTGGGGATCCATGATCTTCGCCCTGGGCTACTGGCTGGTGTTCCACACCCTGCACATGAAGCCGCTGTCGATCGAGAAGTTCGAGATGGCGCAGCAGAAGGCGCTCGAGGCGCAGTTGGCCCGCGCGGCGGCCCAGGGCGTGGACAACAACTACATGGTGATGATGAGCCAGACGGCGTCGAAGGTCGCCGAGGGCCGAGACATCTTCGTGAAGCACTGCGTGGCCTGCCACCTCGACAAGGGCCAGGGCCTGGTGGGCCCGAACCTGACCGACGGCGTGTGGATCCACGGCTGCGAGCCGATGCAGATGCTGAAGACCGTGACCGATGGCGTGCCGGCCAAGGGCATGCCGTCCTGGCAGAACCAGCTGGGACCGACGCGCGTGCAGGCGGTGGTCTCGTACGTGATGACGCTGAAGAACACGAACGTGCCCGGCAAGGCCCCCGAGGGCCAGCCTTGCCAGTTCTGAACGAGCCTTTCCGGTTCGTCGCGAGGGCGGTCGCTTTTCGGCGGCCGCCCTCTTATTTTGCGCAAAAGGACACGGGTCGGCTGTGACATCGACGGCGCACGCCGGCAGCCCGGGAGGAACGAAGCGATGAGCGAGCAGGACAACGAAGGCACACGGGAGAAGTCCGGCGGAAAGCGCTCGAGCAAGCGCCAGCCCGACCTGAACTCGGTGTACACGATCAACCCCGACGGCTCGCGCAACGTGCTGAACGTGGCCGACGTGCGCGGCCGCTGGACCGTGCGCAAGTACATCCTCTACTACTTCCTGATCGCCATCTACCTGGCGGCGCCGTGGATCACGATCGGCGGGCACCCGATGGTGCTCGTCGACATCCCCGCGCGCTCGGCCTACCTGATGGGCGCCACGTTCACGAACCAGGACTTCCACCTGTTCTTCTTCGTGCTGATCGGCGCGGGCATCGGGCTGTTCGTCGCGACGTCGCTGTTCGGCCGCGTGTGGTGCGGATTCGGCTGCCCGCAGACCGTGTTCATGGAGGGCGTGTTTCGGCCCATCGAGCGGTTCCTGGAGGGCGACCGCATCACGCGGATGCGCCGCGAGAAGCAGGGCGGCGGCGCCGGGGCGTGGCGCAAGGTGGTCAAGCACGCCATCTTCATCTTCCTGAGCTGGAATTTCGCCATCGCGTTCATGTGCTACTTCATCCCCACGCGGACGATGGCCACGCTGGTGCCGTTCTTCGACGGGCACCTGACGGCGCTGGTCTGGTGCCTGTTCTGGACCGCGATGCTGTACTTCGACTACAGCTGGTTCCGCGAGCAGACGTGCCTGATCATCTGCCCGTACGGCCGCCTGCAGTCGACGCTGGTCGACTATGACACGGTCATCATCGGGTACGACCAGAAGCGCGGCGAGCCGCGCAGCCACGGCGTGGGCACCGGCGGCGACTGCATCGACTGCCGGCGCTGCGTGGACGTGTGCCCCACGGGCATCGACATCCGCAACGGGCTGCAGATGGAGTGCATCGGCTGCACCAACTGCATCGACGCCTGCGACGAGATCATGGACAAGGTCGCCAAGCCGCGCGGGCTGGTGCGGTTCGACTCGTCGCGCGGCTTCGAGACGGGCAAGTCGCGGCTGTTCCGGCCGCGGTTCTTCCTGTACGGCGCCATCATCGCGGTGCTGGCCGCGCTGTTCGTGGTGCGGGCCACCTCGCGCGAGGAGTTCCAGGTGACGGTGCTGCGCTCGCAGGGCCTGCCGTTCGCCATCGAGAACGGCACGATCCGCAACCAGTACACGCTGCACCTGCAGAACAAGACCGACA
>CAINDZ010000755.1 GCA_903847545.1 uncultured bacterium
GGACGTGGAGGAGGGCGAAGAGCCCGAGGGCGATGCGCCGTTCGAGATGACCCTCGACATGGCCACCAACCTCTACGCGGGCCTGGTCAACGACACCGGCGGCTTCCGCTTCGACAACACCGTGCCGTTCACCTTCGAGCTGGCGCGCCGCCTGTCGGCGATGGGTGTCGACACGGCGAAGGTCGCCGCGATGACGCTGCACCGGTACCGGCGGGCGGGCATCGAACTGATGCAGCGCGTGCTGGCCACGTTCCAGTGGTACGACCAGGGCCGCATCCTGGTGCTGAACGCCACGCGCGCGATGATCGAGGAGACCGGCGGCTCGATGACGGACACCGAGGGCTTCGTGAACATCGCCACGGCCGTCGACGGCGTGCGCTTCGTGGTCTTCCTGAAGGAGATCGGCGACGACACCTGGCGGGCCTCGCTGCGGGTGCGCGGCGAGGGCGACGTGCAGCAGGTGGCCGCGCGCTACGGCGGCGGCGGGCACCGCGCCGCGGCGGGCTGCACCATCGAGGGCGAGCTGGCGGACATCGTCGACGACCTGGTGGCCCAGCTGGCCGCCATGCCGCGCGCATGAACAGCGGGCTGCTGCTGGTCGACAAGCCGGCGGGCGTCACCTCGCACACCGTGGCCGGGCGCGTCCTGCACGCCATCGCCGCGGATTTCCCCGAGCTGCGCGCGCGCAAGAAGCGCGGCGGCGGCCCGGCCACCATGCGCTTCCGCACCGGCCACGCCGGCACGCTCGACCCGCTGGCCACCGGCCTGCTGCTGGTGCTGCTGGGGCGCGCCAGCCGCCTGACCCCGTACCTGGTCGGCCTCGACAAGACCTACCTGGCCACCGTCCGCTTCGGCGCCGCCACCGACACGCTCGACGCCGACGGCGAGGTGACCGCCACGGCGCCGCCGCCCGCGACGCCCGACGCGGTGCGCGCCGTGCTCGACCGCTTCACGGGCCCCATCCTGCAGGCGCCGCCCATCTACAGCGCGCTCAAGCGCGACGGCAAGACCCTGCACCGCGAGGCGCGCGCCGGCCACGACGTGCCCGAGCCCGACCCGCGCCCGGTCACCATCCACGGGCTGAAGGTGCTGGCCGCGCGCTGGGACCTGCCGCAGCCCGAGCTGGACCTGGAGGTGGCCTGCTCGAGCGGCACCTACGTGCGCTCGCTGGCGCGCGACATCGCGCTGGCCGCCGGTTCGCTGGGACACCTCGGCGCGCTGCGCCGCACGGTCGTCGGGCCGTTCCGCGTCGACGAGGCCCTGCCCGGTGTGATGGAGGCGCGCGGCCTCGACATGGTCCGGGCCGCACTCCCGCTGGGCCAGGCGCTGCCGCACCTGCCGCACGTCGTGCTGGACGCCGCGGCGGCCTCAGGCGTGCGCCAGGGGCGCCAGCCCGAGACGGGCTGGTTCGCCGCCGTCGGCGAGGCGGCCTGCGTTGCGCTTAAGGACGCCGCCGGGGATCTGGTGGCGGTCGCCGGCCGGATCGAGGATGATGGCTGGCGACTGGAGACGGTGCTGCCGGTCGCGGGAGGCGAC
>CAINDZ010000756.1 GCA_903847545.1 uncultured bacterium
GACGCCCTTCAGGTCGGCGGCGCCGAACAGCTCGTCCTGGTGGAACAGCTTCATGCCGCCGCACGGCTCGCACTGGCCGGGGGCCGTGCGCACGACCTCGGCGTGCATCGGGCAGAAGAACACGCCCTGGTCCGGGGCGGGGGCGTCGCGTCGCGCCAGAGCGACCTCGCGCACCTTGCCGTCGGCCAGCTTCAACGAGGCGCTGCCCGCCGCCGAACCCACCATCGCCGGCGCGTTCTCGTCGGTGTAGAACCACACGTGCAGGCCGTCCGCGGCCAGCACGCTCTCGAAGACGTGGCCGTTGCTCTCGCTGACGGCGCCGCCGTGCAGGGGGGCGGTCACCGACGCGGCCTCGGCGGCCGCGGCGAACATGACCAGCGACAGGACGAACGACAGGGCCGCCGCGACGCGGGCCGGGGCGCGGCGGGCCGGGTTCGGGATGATCTTCATGGCGACTCTCCTTGGCTGGGGGGTGGGCCGGGTCGGTCAGGGCACCGGCACCGTCGCCTCATCGCAAGGGCCGTGCCCGGCATGCAACTCGTTGCAATGGTGATGGTTGCATGTCGAGCGAACTTCCGGTTTCACCTACGATTGCAGATTATTCTCCAATGCACGGCGGCGGTTGTCGGTTATCCGACGCCACAACCTCACCGTAAAAGAGCGCCGACCCGGCGCGGGACCGGGTCGGCGCTCTGGGCACGCGGCCCCGCGTTCAGGCTCCTGCGACTACTTCGTCAGGGTCATCTTGTCGCGCGCGACCTGACCGCCCGCCTGCAGTTCGTACAGGTAGACGCCGCTGGCCACGGGCGAGCCCTGCCCATCGTTCCCGTCCCAGGTCACCGCGTGCGTGCCCGCGGTCATGGTCTCGTCGACCAGCGTGCGCACCAGCGCGCCGCGCACGTCGAAGACCTTCAGCGAGACCGGGCCGTCGTGCGGCAGCCTGAAGCCGATCCGCGTCGACGGGTTGAACGGGTTCGGGCTGTTGCCGTCCAGCGCCACGGCCGCCGGCAGCGCCGCCTTGGCGTCACCCCGGGCCGTGACCATCGGCAGGCCGGGCATCGTGCCGACATAGAACGGCCGCATCATGTCGTACTCCTCGTGGGCCAGGATGTGGCAGTGCCACACGTACAGGCCCTCGCGGTCGAACTTCGCGATCACCCGCGTGACCTCGCCCGGGTACATGATCGCGGTGTCCTTCCAGCCGCGTTCGTTGGGCAGCGGCGGCGACGCCTTGCCGGCCAGCTTCACGTTCGAGACGGCCGCGGTCATCGGGTCGATCGTGGCCTTGTACTTCTGCCGGCTCAGGATCTGGAACGCCACCAGGTGCAGGTGGATCGGGTGCGCATCCGGCGTCGTGTTGTAGATCGTCCAGACCTCGGTGTCGTCCAGCATCGGGTTCTCGGTGACCGGGTCCATGAACATCATCGCGCCCTGCGCGGCCGTGCCGAGCATGGGCATCATGCGGCCGTACTGGTCCATCATCTCGGCCAGGATCAGCGGGCGCTCCGGCAGGCCGGGCGTCGGCAACAGCGGCTGGATCGGGCCGGACACCGGACGCAGGTTCGTCGGCAGCGTGGTCTTCGGGTACGCCGGGTCCAGCGGCTTGCTGACGCGGAACACCATGACCTGTCCCGTCGTGCGCGGGTCGGTGTTGAGGCCGGCCGGGTACGGGGTCTTGCCGCTGTTCCTCAGGATGAACGTGCGGCCGGCCAGCGCGGGGTTCGAGAAGTCCACGATGACGTCGGCGCGCTCACCGCAGCCCATCAGCAGGCGGGCCAGCGGCACCGGCGCGTTCAGCAGGCCCGAGTCGGTCCCGATCTGGTGCATCGTCGGCAACGCGCCGGTGGCCA
>CAINDZ010000757.1 GCA_903847545.1 uncultured bacterium
CAGCATCGCCCGCGTACGCGCCGCGATGCGCGCGTCCAGTTCTGCCACCGGGCGTTCCAGCACGAAGACCGCGAACTCGAGCCCCAGCGCCGGGTCCGGCTTCTGCGCCGCCGCCAGGTCGCTCATCGGGCGGCCGGCGACCAGGCAGATCTCCAGCGCGCGCTGGCTGCGGTAGCGGTCGTTGGCGTGGATGCGGGACCAGGCCGCCTGGTCGGCGGCCTGCAGGCGGCGGCGGATCTCGCCGTCGCCCAGCTTGTCCAGTTCGGCGCGCACGTCGGCGAGGGGGCGGCCGCCCTCCCCCAGATCGAAGAAGCCCTCGCGGATCGCGGTCAGGTAGAGGCCGGCGCCGCCCACGACGACCGGGCGGCCGCCGCGCGCGGTGATCTCCTGGTGCACGCGACAGAAGTCGGCGCGGAAGCGGGCCGCGTCGTAGGTCTCCTCGGGGGGCAGGAAGTCGACGAGGTGGTGCGGGCACATCGCCAGCTCGTCGGCGGTCGGCTGCGCCGTGCCGATGCGCAGGCCGCGGTACACCTGCCGGCTGTCGAGGCTGATGATCTCGATGGGGAATTCGCGCGCGAGCTTCGTGATCAGCGCCGTCTTGCCGACAGCCGTGGGGCCGACGATGACCGGGCAGGTGCCAGCCGTGCGGTCGGCGCTCATGTCAGGCGCGCCCAAAGCGCTTCTCGAGCTCGGCGAGCGTGAACTGGATCAGCGTCGGGCGGCCGTGCGGGCAGCTGAGCGGCGTGTCGGTGGCGAACAGCTGGTCGACCAGGTTCTGCATCTCGGGGATGGTCAGCGGCTCGCCCGCGCGCACGGCGGCATGGCAGGCGTAGCTGGCCAGCAGGTCGACCTGGTTCTCCTGGCTCGGCTTGTCGTCCCAGGCCAAGTCGTCCAGGATGTCCAGCAGCAGGCGGCCCTCGTTCCAGTTCTTGAGCGAGGCGGGCACGCCCTGCACGAGGATGCTGTGGCCGCCGAAGGGCTCGATGGTGAAGCCCATGGCCTTCAACTGGTCGGCGTGCGCCTGCCAGGCCTGCACCTGGCCCGGCGTCAGCTCGAGGTGCGCGGGGAACAGCAGCTGCTGCGTGGGGACGCCGCCGCCGGTCAGGGACTTGCGCGCCTCGTTGTAGAGCACGCGCTCGTGGCTGTTGTGCTGGTCGATGAGCACCAGGCCGCCGCGGATCTGCGTGACGATGTAGGTGCGGTGCAGCTGCCAGAATGGGGCGGCGTGCAGCGGCAGCTCGCCGCCGGGCAGGCCCTCGGCCGCGCCGTAGGGCACGTCGGGGCTGAGCGCCTCGGGCGGGTTGCGCAGGGCGCCGGCGCCGAAGAGTTCGGCCTGGCCGCGCGGCACGCCGCGGTACTCGAAGCCGGCCGACCCGCCGCGCTGGAAGTGGCGGCGCAGGTAGTCATCTTGCGCCTTGGCCAGGCGCTCGGCGGCCTCCTGCGGCGGCAGGTTGCGGTACTCGGCGGCCTCGGGGTCGGGCGCCGGCTCGCCGGTCCACGGGCGCAGGTCGTCGGCGCGGCGCAGGCCCAGGCCCTCGGTGAGGGCGCCCTTGAGCAGGCCGAAGATCTCGCGCTCGAGCAGCAGGCGCACCTCGGTCTTGGCCGGGTGCACGTTCACGTCGACCTCGCCCGAGGGCACCTGCAGGAAGGCGATCACGACGGCGTGGCGGCCGGCGGGGATGCTCTCGCGGTAGGCCTGGGCGATGGCCTGCGACAGCGCGGGGCTGTCGACGGGGCGGCGGTTGACGAAGATGAACTGCTGTTCGCGGTTGCCGCGCGTCCAGGTGGGGCGCGAGGCCAGGCCGTCGACGCTGAACCCGCCCTTGGTGGTCTCGAAGCGCGCCATGTGGCCGACGACGGCCGCGCCCAGCAGGTCGCGCGCGCGGTCGACCAGCGACGACGCCGGGCGCAGGTCGAGCAGGACCTCGCCCTCGGCCTTCACCAGCCAGCGCGTGTCGGGGTGGGCCAGCGACAGCTGTGTCAGAAGGCGCATCACCGCGCGCTTCTCGGCCTGCGCGGTCTTCATGAACTTGCGGCGGGCCGGCGTGTTGTAGAACAGGTCGCTGACCGTGATCGTGGTGCCGCGGTTGCGGGGCGCGGGCTCGCGCCGGATGATCTCGCCGCCCTCGATCTCCACCATGCCGCCCATGTCGCTGTCCTGGGTGCGGCTGACGCAGCGCACGCGGCTGACCGACGCGATCGACGCGAGCGCCTCTCCCCTGAACCCGAACGTGCCGACGCCCATGATGTCGGCCGCCGTGGTGATCTTGCTGGTGGCGTGGCGTTCGAACGCGAGCGGCAGGTCGCGGAAGGCGACGCCGTGGCCGTCGTCGTCGACCGTCAGCGAGGTCAGGCCGCCGTCCTCGAGCGTGACCGAGACCTGGCGCGCGCCAGCGTCGAGGCTGTTCTCGACCAGTTCCTTGACGACGGACGCGGGCCGCTCGACCACCTCGCCGGCGGCGATGCGGTCGATGGTGGCGCCGTCCAGAACCCTGATCCTGCCGCGTTCCTCTGCCATCTTGCCCTTCATGTCGTGCATGCCTGCCGCGCTGACGGGGGGCGTCGAAAATGGGCGCAACCGGCGCGAGCCGGGGCGATCCCGAAGGGTAATCGTGGTGGGCAGGGGCGTCAACCGGCGGGGCGCCGGCTAGCGGGAAACGGCCGCGAGCACGGCCTGCAGGAGCTTGTCGGCCGTGTCGCCGCCGCCCGGGTAGACGCGCGCGGCGGTGCGCACCTCCAGGGCGGGGTCGCCGGCCAGCACGCGCATCATCTCGCCGACGCGGCGCTGCAGGCGCGGCAGCGACTGGATGTCCTCGGGGACGATGACCAGCACGGTGCCGTCCTC
>CAINDZ010000758.1 GCA_903847545.1 uncultured bacterium
CCCATCCCGCCCGCGCCCAGCTTCTCGACGATCCGGTAACGTCCCAGCGTCTGGCCGATCATGGCACACCTCCCGGGAGTCGTGGCAACACGATAACTACCGTGCGAAGCGTACGTTTGTTGCGTGGGGCGATCACACGAAAAGGGCGATCTTCATCGCCGCCGGCGATCTCGCCGGCTCGGGCCCTTCCGCGGGCGCGGTGGGGCAGGAATCCGTCCGGCCGCGGCGCGGGGCATGGGCGCGGCGGCCATTGTCGACCCTGAGGAGGCAGCCAATATCGCCGGGAACCGGGCCGACCGCCACCTCGCCGGGAAGGGGGCGCCCACCGGGTTGCCGGCCCGGCGCCGGCCTACCTCACCAGCACCAGGCGCAGCGTGCCCACCGCTCCGCCCTGCTCGAGGCGGGCCAGGTAGATGCCCGACCCCACGTCCCTGCCCGTGGCATCGCGTCCGTCCCAGCGCACTTCGTGAGGCCCTGCCGGCTGCATGCCGTCCACCAGGCGGGTCACCAGTCCACCGCGCAAGTCGTGGATGGCAAGTCGCACGTGGCCGTCGCGCGGCGTCTCGTAGCGGATGTTCGTGGACGGGTTGAACGGGTTCGGCGAGCACTCCAGCGCCATCACCTGCGACGACACGCGGTCGTCGGCGGCCGCCACGGGCGTGGCGAGCCGGGCAAGCATCAGGGTCGCCGACTGGCCGGGCAACTCGAGCCCGACCGAGGTTCCCGACACCGCGATCTCGCCGACGGCGCCGAGGTTCGACGAGGCGTCGAAACGGAACAGCTTCGCCTGGCCGGTGACCGCACCGCTGAAGGTGGCCGCGACCGGGCGCGACTGGGTCGTCTTGTTGAAAAGGAGCACGGCCACGTCCGTCCCGCTCAGGAGTACGGCATACGCGCCCACCAGCTCGCCGTCCGAGCTCGTGGCGCGCACGCTCTGGCCGGCGAGCGAGTGGCCCAGCCCGTCGTAGTCCAGGAACAGGCGGAACGCCTCGAGGACCTTCGACGGCGCCTGCGGCGCCGACCAGCGCGTCGCCAGGTCGACGCCCTCGCGCCCGAAGATGGCCAGCGCCTCGGCCTGCGCCAGCGCGCTCGAGATGCCCGTGTCGCCGCCCCAGTTGTACTCGCTGATGGCCAGCTTCACGCCCGGCGACCGCGCGGCGATGATCGCCTTCAGCCGCGGGATCAGCATCACCGGCTCGCCGATCCACGACTCGTCGATGTAGGTCGGGTCCCAGAGGCTGCGCAGCGACCGCAGCCGCAATGCCCCGGCCGACTCGTGGTCCGTGAGCGCAACACCGTCGGCCTGCGGGTAGTAGTGGATGTCGAGGTAGTCGATGGGCCGGACCCCGGTCGCCAGCTCCCGCGCGCGGTTCTGCGCCAGGTACCATTCCAGGAGCGGCAGCCCCCCGTGCGCGGCGCGATCGGCGCCGATCGCGCAGTTGTCCACCGCCGAATAGAAGTACTCGCACCAGCCCCAGGCGCCGGGCCCGAGGACCTTCGCCGCGGGATCAGCCGCCTTCACCACGGTTGCGTAGTCGAGCGTACGGGTCCAGAGTTCGTCATAGCCCACCGGCTGCGGATGGATGTCGCGGTGCGTCGAATGCCACAATCCGGGCTCGTTGTCCAATGTATAGAAGGCGACGCCGCCATTGCCCGCCGAACCGTGCCGCACCTTCAGGTGCTGCAGCCAGCCGGTGACGAACGACGGGCCGATCGCCATCGATGTGTCCAGGGGATCATTGCCCGTGACCAGCGAGCCCCCCGGCAGGACGCCGTTGCCGGCGTCGGCGTTGCCCATCCCGCCCAGGGCCGTCCACTCGGTCTGCTGCTGCGGGCCGTACTTCGCCACGGAGAAGCCCCAACGTGACAGGCGATCCTTCGGCGTCCAGCCGATCATCGGCACGGTGACGATGGCCTCGGCGCCGGCGTCGAGCGTCTGGTCAAGCCACTGGTTGACGGTCGAGCCGGTCGGGAGGTTGGTGCCGGTGCCCTCGGCGAGGTTCATGAAGAACCAGTCGCTGCCGGCATTGGAGACATCGGCCAGGTAGTTGTAGCGGCTCAGGCGATTGCCGCCCCAGCGCCGCAGCGGGTAGGGCAGCGCGGCGAACTGCTGCGACGTGCCGAAATTGACGCCGTAGATGAGCGGGCTGATCGGACGGCGGTCGGCGGTCGGGTCCACGCTGACGGCGATCGTCGCCGGCGGGGTGTACGAGTCCAGCAGCACGAGATCGTCGAAATAGACGACAGGCTGCGTGCCGGCGGCGTCGGCCGTCAACGTCAGCCCGTCGAACGTGCCCGAGGAGAGGCCGAGCGTCGCGAACGGGATCGTCGCCTTCGCCCAGGCGCCCGCCGGGATGCTGCCGCCGGCCACGAACGTCTCCAGCTCGGCGCTGGCGACGACCGACCCGGACGCATAGACGGAAACCCGCAGCTGCTGTCCTCCCGCGACTCCCCCGTGCACCCAAAGCTCGAGCACGCCGTTCACGGCGGCGTCGATCCCGGCGCTGCGGTTGAAGTACAGGCCACCCCAGTCCGCGGGCTGCAGCGAGATCGCGCGCGCGCCCGCGTGCACGACAGCGGTCTGCGCCAGGTCATGCGTGACCCAGCTCCAGTCCTCGAAGTCGTTGCGCAGCTGGTCGTCGTAGACGGTGATCGGCGCGGCAAGGACGCGGAAGGCGGACAGCAACACGATCGCGATGGTCGCGACAAGGCGGCGCGATGCGCTCATGACGGGTCTCCCGGGGCCACGATGCGACACATGATGCCTGGACGGTGTGTCGATCGACCGCCCATGCCTCCCCCAGCCGCCCGAGGATCGCGCCTCGTCGGCCCCACAATGGTGCCACAACCCGCCCTGGTCCGTCAATCCGCCGCGTGCAGCGCGGCCCAGCGGGCCCGCGTCGGCGGCGCGGCCCGCAACATGGTCTCTGCTGGATGTGAGGGACTTGCGCCGACGCTTAGGGCGCCTGGGGGAAGGCACGTCGACGCAAGCCCCGATGAGGTGGCCATCGCCCGCGGCGACGGCCCGGCGGAAGGCGCGCTCAGCCCTTCGGCTGGTCGCGACGCGCGGCCTCCTCGGCCGCGATGCGGCGGTAGGCGTCCCGGAAGGGGACGCCCTCGGCCACGAGCTTGAGCGCGCGCTCCGTCGCGCGCATTTCGTCGGTGACGGCGGCGGCCGAGCGCTCGGCATCGACCTGCAGGCCGCCGAGCACCATCGTCATCGCCTTGAGGCTGTCGAGCGTGGCGGCCACGCCGGCGAACAGCGGGCCCTTGGTCAGCTGCACGTCGCGGTTGTAGCCGGACATCAGGCCCGCCGTCATGGCGCGAACCTTGGCCTCCTCCCCGGCCACCACGTGGAAGCGCGCGCGGACCAGCTCGAGCACGTCCGGGTTGCGCTTCTGCGGCATCAGCGAGCTGCCCGTGCACACGGCCTGCGGCAGCTGCACCAGGCGGAACTCGCGCGTCGAGAACAGCAGCAGGTCGCTGGCCAGGCGGCTCAGGCCCAGCATCACCTGGCTGCAGGCGGCCAGCAGCAGCGCCTCGACGCGGCCGCGGCTCAGCTGCGCGTACATCGGGTTGGCCAGCACCTCGGCGAAGCCCAGCTCGGCGGCGGTGCCCTCGCGGTCGATGGGCAGCACCGGCACGCCGAAGCCAGCGGCTGTGCCCAGCGGGCAGCGGTCGACCAGGCGGCGCACCAGGGACAGCAGCTCGTGGTCGTCGCGTGCGGCGTCGGCGTAGCTGCCCAGCCAGGTGTCGACGGTGGTCGGCATCGCGGCCTGCATGTGCGTGTAGCCGGGCAGCGAGACCTGGCCCTGCGCCTGCCGCACCGCGTAGAGCGCGTCGAGGTACGCCACCACCGTGCCCAGCAGGTGGTCGACGTGGTCCTTCTCCCACAGCCGCAGCGCGGTCAGCACCTGGTCGTTGCGCGAGCGGCCGGTGTGGATCTTCCGGCCCGCCTCGCCGCAGGTCTTCGTCAGGAAGTTCTCGATGGCGGTGTGGCAGTCCTCGTCGGCCTCGGTGATCGGGAAGCGGCCGTGCTCGGCCGCCTCGGCCACCTGCGCCAGGCCGGTCTCGAGGCTCGCCAGCTCGGCGTCGTCCAGCACGCCGATGCGCGCAAGCATGCGCGCGTGCGCCAGCGAGGCCCGGCAGTCGTAGGGCAATAAGTGCCGGTCCAGCACGTGGTCGTCGCCCGCCAGGAACGACTGCAGCCAGGGATCGGGCTCGTCGGCCCGGGTCCAGAGCGTGCTCACTTCGCGGCACCCACGGGTGCAGGCGTGTCGGCGATGTTGCGCGCGGCCGCGGCCCGCTTGCGGCAGATGGCGTGGTGCGCCTTCAGCCGGATGGCGTTGATGCGGATGAAGCCGCCGGCATCCTGCTGGTCGTAGCCGCCCTCGGCGTCCATGCTCGACAGGTCCTGGTCGTACAGCGAGCTGGGGCTGGTGCGGGCCAGCGGCCAGACGCCGCCCTTGAACAGCTTCACGGTGACGCGGCCGTCGATGAGCTCCTGGCTCTTGTGGATGGCCGACATCAGGAAGTCCATCTCGGGGCTGAACCAGAAGCCGTTGTAGATCAGCTCGCTCAGCTTGGCGGCCAGCATGTCGCGCAGGCACATCACCTCGCGGTCCATGGCCAGGCCCTCGAGGTCGCGGTGCGCGGACAGCAGGATGGTGCCGCCCGGCGTCTCGTACACGCCGCGCGACTTCACGCCGACGAAGCGGTTCTCGACCATGTCGACGCGGCCGACGCCGTGCGCGGCGCCGATCTCGTTCAGGTACATGAACAGCGGCAGGGCGCCGGTCACTTCCCTGCCCGTGTCCAGGTTGGTCACCTTGGTGGGCAGGCCGTCGATGAAGTCGATGGCCAGCATGGCGGGCGTGTCGGGCGCCAGCTCGGGCGCGACGGTGCGCGAGTAGACCTCGGCCGGCGCCGCCATGCCCGGGTCCTCGAGGATGCCCGCCTCGTGGCTGATGTGCAGCAGGTTGTCGTCCTCGCTGTACGGCTTGGCCAGCGACGACTTGATCTCGATGCCCTTGACCTGCGCGTAGTTGATCATGTCGGTGCGACCCTTGAACTGGGCCAGGAAGGTGGCGTCCTTCCAGGGCGCGAAGACCTTGATCTGCGGCGCCAGCGCGTAGAACGCCAGCTCGAAGCGCACCTGGTCGTTGCCCTTGCCCGTGGCGCCGTGCGAGACCCACGTGGCGCCCTCCTGCTGCGCGATCTCGACCTGCCGCTTGGCGATCAGCGGGCGCGCGACGGCGGTGCCCAGCAGGTAGCGGCCCTCGTAGATGGCGTTGGCGCTGATCATCGGGAAGATGTAGTCGGTGACCAGCTCTTCCTTCAGGTCCTCCACGTACACCTTCGTGGCTCCCAGGGCCAGCGCCTTGCGCTTGGCGGCGTCGAGGTCCTCGTCCTGGCCCACGTCGGCGATGTAGGCGATCACGTCCCAGCCCTGCTCGATGAGCCAGACCAGGATGATCGACGTATCGAGGCCCCCGCTGTACGCGAGCACCACCTTCTGCTTGCCGTCCTTCGCCAACGCCTCGTGCACCATCGGGCCTTCCTCCTGCTGTGGTTCGATTGGAAGGTCCCAAGATAGATTTGGACAATTGATTTGCATCATTGAATGATTTCAGTTATTGATCAGTTATTATGAGTTTACTCCATCCCGGACTCGAGGCCTTCATGGCCATCGTCCGCCACGGCACCGTCCACGGGGCCGCGCGCGAGATCGGGCTCAGCCAGACCGGCGTGACCCAGCGTATCCGTGTGCTGGAGCGGGAGTTGGGCTGCACCCTGTTCGTCCGCTCGCGACGGGGCATGCGGCCCACGGCCGAGGGCGAGGCCCTGGTCCGCTACGGTCAGCGGGCCGGCGACCTGGAGGGCGAACTGCTGGCCCTGGTCCGCCGCGCCGACACGGCATCGGACGTGCGCGTGACCATCACCGGCCCCTCGAGCCTGATGCGCAGCCGCGTCATCCCCGCCACGACCGGCGCCGTGGCCGGCTACCCCGGCGTCTCGCTGGCCTTCGTGCTCGACGACCAGGGCGCGGGGCTGGCCGCGCTGAAGACCGGCCAGGCGCAGCTGGCGGTGCTGTCGCGCGATGACGTGGTGGTCGAGCTGGACGCCAAGCCGCTGCGGCCGAGTCGGCAGGTACTGGTGGGACCGGGCGCGTGGAAGAAGCGGCGGCTGCGCGACGTCGTCGCCGGCGAGCGCATCATCGACTTCAACGAGGGCGATGACGCGACGCTGGCCTTCCTGCGCCGCCACGACCTGCTGGCCGGCGCGCGCCGCCGCCGCCACCTGGTCAACAGTCCCGACGCGCTGGCCGGCATGGTCGCCGCCGGGCTGGGCTACACGGTGCTGGACGAGGATTTCGCGGCGCCCTGGCTGGCCGACGGCCGTCTGGTCGACCTGTGCCCGGGCAAGCGCCTGGACCAGGACGTGGCGCTGGCGTGGTATCCGCGGCACGAGATGCCGGCCTACTTCGCGGCGTTGATCGCGGCGGTGGGCTGAGCCGGGTCGGATGCTAGTCGGTGACGCCGTGCTCGCGCAGGTGCGCGCGCAGGCGCGCCACCAGGTCGTCCACCGCGTGCAGGTCCGTCTCCAGGACCAGCTCGGGCGCCTCGGGCGCCTCGTACGGCGACGACACCCCCGTGAACTCGGCGATCTCGCCCGCCTCGGCCTTGCGGTAGAGCCCCTTCGGGTCGCGCCGCCGGCAGACCTCCAGGTCGCACTTCACGTAGACCTCGTGGAAGGCGCCCGCGGGCATGATGGCGCGCGCGAACTCGCGATCGGCGCGGAACGGCGAGATGAACGTGCAGACGACGATGTTGCCCTGTTCGTAGAACAGCTTGGCGGTCTCGGCCACGCGGCGGATGTTCTCGGTGCGGTCGCGGTCGCTGAAGCCAAGGTCGCCGCACAGGCCGTGCCGCACGTTGTCGCCGTCGAGCATCATCACCTGGCAGCCGGCGGCGAACAGCTCGCGCACCAGCGCCTTGGCCACCGTCGACTTGCCCGAGCCCGAGTAGCCGGTGCACCACAGCACGGCGCCCTTGTGGCCGTTGCGCTTCTCCCAGTCGGCCTGCGCGATGAGGCCGCCTTCCCACTGCACGTTCTGCGAGCGGTGCGACACGGCCTGCCCGGATCGGGCCACGTCGCCCACCTCGCGCGCCGTGCCGCGGATCATGCCGGCGGCCGCCGTGCGGTTGGTGACCGGGTCGACCAGGATGAAGCTGCCGGTGGCCCGGTTGGCCTTGTAGGGGTCGAAGAACACGGGCCGGGCGGTGCGGATCGTGACGCGCCCGATCTCGTTCAGCGCGAACGACTCGGCCGGCTCGCGGTGCAGCGTGTTGACGTCGATGCGGTAGCGCACGTCGCCGACGAAGGCCTTCACCTTGTTCGTCGTGTGCTTCAGCACGTAGTGCGTGCGACGGTTCAGCGGCTCCTGGTC
Organism: uncultured bacterium; assembly: GCA_903847545.1. Lineage (GTDB taxonomy): Bacteria > Krumholzibacteriota > Krumholzibacteriia > LZORAL124-64-63 > LZORAL124-64-63 > CAINDZ01. The sequence goes on from CAINDZ010000758.1 coordinate 7,451, forward strand.
CATCCAGCACAACGTGGCGTCGAAGGCCGTCGCCACCTGCGGCAGGTTGGCCCGGCGCACCAGCATGTCGCCGCGCGAGAGGTCGATCTCGTCCTCCAGCGTCAGCGCGACGGCCTGCCCGGCAAAGGCCTCGGCCAGCTGCCCGTCAAAGGTTTCGATGGACTTCACATGCGAGGCGCGCCCCGACGGCAGGGCCACCACCTCCTCGCCCGGGCGGATCGTGCCCGAGGCCACCGTGCCGGCGAAGCCGCGGAAGTCGAGGTGCGGCCGCAGCACCGTCTGCACCGGGAAGCGGAAGTCGACGAAGTTGCGGTCGGCCGCCACGTGCACGTTCTCGAGCGTGTGCAGCAGCGTCTGCCCCTGGTACCAGGGCATGCGGTCGCTGCGCCGCGTGACGTTGTCGCCGTCCAGCGCGCTGAGCGGGATGAACGTGATGTCGTGGATGTCCAGCTTCTGCGAGAACTCCTGGTACTCGCGGACGATGGCGTCGTAGGCGTCCTGCCGCCAGTCGACCAGGTCCATCTTGTTGACCGCGACGACCAGGTGCGGGATCTGCAGCAGCGAGATCAGGAAGCCGTGCCGCCGCGACTGCGTCAGCACGCCGTGGCGCGCGTCGATCAGGATGATCGCCAGGTCGGCCGTCGAGGCGCCCGTGACCATGTTGCGCGTGTACTGCTCGTGGCCCGGCGTGTCGGCGATGATGAACTTGCGGCGCGCCGTCTGGAAGTAGCGGTAGGCCACGTCGATGGTGATGCCCTGCTCGCGCTCGGCGGCCAGGCCGTCCAGCAGCAGCGCCAGGTCGACGCGCTCGCTGCCCCGCTTCTCGGAGGTGCGCGCCACCGCGGCGTACTGGTCCTCGAAGATGCAGTTCGTCTCGTACAGCAGCCGCCCGATCAGGGTCGACTTGCCGTCGTCCACACTGCCGCTGGTGGTGAACCGCAGCAGCGACTTCTCGGCGTCGGGCAGCGCGCCGCCGGGCGCGACGGGGGCCTGCGGAAGGTCCATCAGAAGTACCCCTCGCGCTTCTTCTGCTCCATCGACGAGTCGCTGGTCAGGTCGATCAGCCGGTTCTCGCGCTCGCTGCGGCGGGCGGCGACCACTTCCTCGATGATCTGGTCGATGGTCACGGCGTCCGACTCGATGGCCCCCGTGCAGGGGATGCAGCCG